>JAITET010000054.1 GCA_031281895.1 Puniceicoccales bacterium
GAAGAGCCCAAAATCCTGTATTTTATTCATAGATTTTTGGACAATACTTTCAAAGTATTAATTGACTCTCTAGGAGCCGTACAAAATCACACAAAGTAGTACTTTCAAAGAACAAAAATCATCTATGTCGAATCACATCTAGATCATTCATCGACTTTCGTCAAGAACTTTTTCACAGTTTAAACCGCTCCAGTACAATCCTAAAAAACTTTTTCGGCTGCACATTTCACAAATTCAACCTATTATTCAACAACAACGTTCGTGGAAGCTAAATTTCGAAATATACGAGTCAACTCTTTTTTATAAAAATTTTAACGCGAATCTCAAAAAATAGGACTCGAATTGAAGGCAATAATAGCCGCACAAATGGCAGAATAGGCGAATTGTGGGAAGAGGGAACAGGAAAGTATTTCGCCGAAGAAATTTTTAAATTTTCCGACCACCGCCTCCACCTCTACAATCTGCTTGATTCCTGGCCACTGGATCCGGTGATGATTTTCCATCGATTGCTGAATTTTCCGGCAGCCGCACGGCGATTGTGATCTCGTTTTCCTTCCATCTGATTGATTACTCCATCGTTTTTCGTCAGAAAAAAGGAAAGCAAATGGACCGCCGATACGCCTCCTTATCAGACCCTTTCCTTTCTCTTTGCCAAGAATTAAATGACCCTATTTTAAACGCCCTTGCCGGATAGTTCCTTTAAAGCAAGATCTTGAATAGCTACAATCAGCTCTCCGCCCTTTGACGATTCCATTGTATTGGCGGAATCTTTCGTACACGTTGATGCAAAAGTCGTAAGAAATGAATAATCTTTTTTTACCCTACCGGAATTATTATCCACATCCAGTGATACTAGTATGGTGGCGGCATGTTCAGCGATCTTTTTCACATCAGCTTCCTCGTCACATAGATGAAAAAAAATTGCCTCCAACAATACTTTTTGTTCTTCGACGGAAAGTTTTTCATAGATAGCCCGCACTACATTTCCGATTCCTTCAGAGCGAGGCAGTCCTTTAACAAATGCTTTCGCTGCTGATGGAGATTGCAGAACTTGCTTTAGTTCTTGAATCTTGTCATCTTTGGTAAACGTTTCTTTGGCCTTATTTATTTTTTGCATTAAAAGCTTAGCATGCTTATGAGATAACATGTCGTATCTTCTTTTTGCCTCCTCAAGTTCTCGTGTTTTCGTCGAAATTTCCTCTTCAAGCTCAGATCCCTTTCTCTTATAAGAGTTTATGGTTTCCTTTTCTTTTTCTAATGCCGATTTCTTTTGAGCAATTTCCTCCTCAATTTGCTTCAATTGGTTCTTCTTCTTTGTCAAATTCAAATATATCTCCTTTTGTTGCTTAGACGTATTTTCGCCAATGGTTCTCAATTCCTTTTTAACATCCTCCTCCTGATTTTCCAATTCTTTGATCTGGTTTTCCAGCTCCGACTTTTCCTTAGAATATTTTTTTACTAAATCTACTGCTTTCTCGTATTTTGCTACTTCACCTTCGGAACTCTTTATCTCGTCGAGGAGATCGTCTATTTTTCTCTCTATCTCAGGTGTGGTGTGGACTTCTCCTTTAGTTTTTTCAAGATCTTTGAGCTCTTTCTCCAACCCTTCGATAAGTTTTTTCTCCGCTGGAAATTCTTTTTTTAATTTCGTAATATTCTTTTTTAAGCCCTCAATTTGATTATCAAGAATTTTCTGTTTTTGGTAAAGGTTTTGGTAAAAGTCAAGCTCTTTCTGTGCTTTGTTTAAACTTTCCTTCCGTGCATTCGCTATTTCCTCTAACAAACCTTGGGTGACATTCTTTTCATTCCACTCGAATTCCATAAGTTTCTGGAAGTTTGAGTAAAAGTTTTTTTCTAGAACGGAAATGCCGTATCGTTTTATTTTGAATCTATTTTTTTGGGCACCTTTTTTTCCCTTAATCACTTTTGCAATTTCAGTTGACATCTCAGCTTCATTTCTTGCAATCTTTCCCTCAGTCTGTTTTATTTCGTCCTCTAGACTTTTGGCTAGGGTTTCATTTTCTTGCGTAGATGTTGTCTGTTGACTTAGGGATTCTGTCTCACATTTGCGTATTTTTTCATCAACTCCACTTTTTGATTTTGTAAGTTCTACCAGCTTGCTAGCCAGTTCATCCTTTTGTGCCTCGCTTTGTTTAAGCTCATTTCTTTCGGACTCAGTAAATTCGAACCCATTATTGCCAAAATTTTTTAACAAACTTTCGCCCAAAAATTGTCGATATTGTTCCTGCAAATCCAGATCAAGGGCTTGCAATAGTTGTTTTACCTCATTCTCTTCGGATTGAATCAATGTCGAAAGGAACTCCTTATCTTGAATTATGTTTTCTCTTATTTTTCCTTTTACTTCTGGGGAATTTTTTCCTAGACTTTGAAGAAGTTTTATTACTTCTGTAATATTGCCACTTTTCACAGCATTTTTCAGCTCACTTGCCTCTTGAATTTGAGAACCCTCGGTGCTTTCTAAAATCTGCTCACAAATTTTTTGCCATGTGGTTGACTTTGATAGTTTGCTACTCACAGTTGATATTGTTTTTTTGAGAAATGGAAGTGCTTTTGTTTTTACGAGGCGCATAGCTAAACTAGGCAATCCACTCTCTAGACCGGTTTTTTGTGGAACCATTTCCGGTGTTTTACTTTGTGGGGGCTTGTGGAGGTTGATGAGATGGGTATGAAATTCGCTGATTTTCGACAAATTTGGCCCTGCAGACCCTGAATTTGAACTTTTAACTTTATTCATTAAAACCCCCTCCTAAAAAAATCGTAATTTCATCTACGGATTTGGCAAGAATAATTTTCGATAAAGTTTTTTCCTAGGTGTATAGTCCCGTATTGTAGTGGAGAGAAAAATGCGTGGTTAAAAGAAGAAAAGAGGTTCAAACTCTTCCTGAGTTTTCTTTTATAGTCATCTTCGTTGAAAATGGCACCTTTGCTTGAAACTTTCTACCTGTAATTTTCAGCTTTTGTCTGCACAAACATGCCTTTTTAACTACAACGACTACACAGGGCGAAAAAAACTGGAAAGGCGTTTTTCGAACAGTTAGCTAAACTGACAAAAGGTTAGCTATTTTGACAATTTCACAAAAAGAAGTAGCCTTTAGGGATGCTCCTCCTATGAGACCACCATCGATGTCATTTCCCTTGAGCAGTTCTTCAGCGTTATCGGCTTTCATCGACCCGCCGTATAAGATTTTGATGGTGTTTGCCACTTTCACATTGAACATTTCGTTTAGGAAATTTCTGATAAACGCATGCATTTCCTGTACAATCTTTGGGGTTGCAGTCTCTCCTGTTCCGATTGCCCATACCGGTTCATAGGCTATGGTAAGCTTTTCCACTTCCTTGGCTGTAATATCTTTCAATCCATCTTTCAACTGCGATTGAATGACATTGAATTCCCTACCATTCCTACGCTGTTCTATGGTTTCTCCTATGCACAGGATAGGGGATAGGCTGCTTTCCAGTGCGAATTTTACCTTTCGGTTTATAAAACCATCATCTTCGTTAAAATATATCCTGCGTTCGCTATGGCCGATAATGACATGGGAAACTCCAAGTTCCCTCAGCATAACAGCGGAGACTTCACCCGTGTATGGCCCATTTTTCTCTGGGAAAAAATTTTGAGCCCCTAGAAAAATATCACCGGTACTGCCGATTGCATCTTTTGCTGCTTGGATGGATGTAAAGGGAGGACAAATCAAAACGTCAACCTTTGTTATATTTGCTATCTTAGCATGAATCTCAGATACCAAACGCCCAACATCCGAGCTCGAAATGTTCATTTTCCAGTTTCCTGCCACAAGATATTTTCTATGTTTTGCCATAAACCACGTTCCCAAAGCATGTTGTTATTTCATCAATGCTGCCACGCCAGGCAGAGTATCTCCTCCTAGAAATTCTAAGCTCGCTCCTCCTCCAGTGCTGATAAAAGACACTTTGTCCGCATATCCACTCTCTTTTATGGCTTTTCCGGAATCTCCACCACCAATGATCGACAGCGCATCTGATTCTGCCACATGCTTGGCAATGGCAAATGTCCCTGCCGAGGACTGTCGTATTTCAAAGATTCCCATTGGTCCATTCCATAGAATCGTACTAGCGTCTTTGATTTCTTCTCCAAACAGTGCAATTGTCTTGGGCCCTATGTCCACACCAAATTTTCCATCGGGAATATCTAATTCGGAATAGGATGTGGGATCCATTGTTTTTGCCTCCGTATTTAAAGCGGATGTGACAACATGATCTACGGGTAGTAATAACTTTATTCCTATTTCTCTCGCCTTTTGGATAGCATCCTTCGCCACCTGAATTTTGTCCATTTCGACCGCACTACTTCCCGTTGCATTGCCATTAGCCGCAAGGAAGGTATACGCCATCGCACCTCCTATCAACATGGTATCCGCCTTTTCCAAAAGATTATCAATGACCTTAATCTTATCGCTGACTTTCGCTCCTCCCAGTATAACTACGAAGGGATGCCTGGCTTCGGAAATCTTCGTTCCCAGAAACTCCAATTCTTTTTCCATGAGTAATCCAGCGACGCTCTGTTGTACAAAGCGGGTTATTCCTTCCGTCGACGCATGGGCCCTATGGGCTGACCCGAAGGCGTCGTTGACATAAATGTCGGCTAGTGATGCCAGTTGTTTGGAAAATTCCTCGTCGTTCGCAGTTTCTTCTCCGTGAAATCTCAAATTTTCCAACAGAATTACACTTCCATCTAGCATCTTTGTGGTCTCAGCTAGGACTTTTTGTCCCACGCAATCAGGAAGAAACAATACGGGTTGTCCGATATGCTTTGCTAGCACGACGGCAACATTACTCAATGAGTATTTTGCTACTACTTCCCCTTTTGGCCGGCCTAAATGACTGGCTAAAACTACCTTTGCGCCGTTTTGTATTAAATACTGTATGGTCGGCAATGCCGCCACGATTCGAGAATCGTCCAGGACATTTCCTCGATCATCTATGGGAACATTAAAGTCTACACGAACGAAAACTCTTTTCCCTCTACAAGAAATGCCCAATAATGTTTTTACTTTTTGCACTCGTTAGGATTCTATGATATCATTTCAACATTGCAACAACGAAACCTTGAAAAAGTGATAAAAGTGAATATTTTTCATTAAAATGCGAGAAATTGACAAAAATCAGCCTGCCATATGGCAACAATTATCGAAGGAAACATTGGCAGAATATAAGATTTTCAGTGTCGCCCGTTGTGAATTGAAAAATCCATCCAATAATAAGTCTGGAGATTTTTATATCATCGATTGCAATGACTGGGTACAGGTAATTGCGGAAACATCGGATGATCGAATTGTTATGGTTAACCAATATCGCTTTGGATCGCGCAAATTGTCACTAGAATTACCGGGTGGCATGGTAGAACATGGAGAAAATGTAATCGAAGCTGCCCAACGAGAATTGGAAGAAGAAACAGGTTTTTGCGGAAAGTCTGCTGGGATAATTGCGACATTATACCCTAATCCAGCGATACAAACAAATATCCTCAATGTCGTGTTGATTAAAAACTGTACAAAACAAAAAGATACCCACTTCGATGAATTTGAAGACCTAACGACATCCCTGATGACCAAACAAAATCTCAAAAAAGCGGTCACGAGCGGTGAAATTTCCCACTGCATCACCATAGCAGCCATTGCAAAGTATATACTATAATACACTTACGTTACCCTTCCGAACTACATCAACTCTACACCAATTCATGGACCTGGTCCAATGGTTTTCAACAAGACGCTTGACAAAAAATGTCCCTTGTGCTTGATACTCTCCAACTCTATGCCAGAGTAGCTCAGTGGTAGAGCAGAGGACTCATAAGCCTTTGGTCGGCAGTTCAAGCCTGCCCTCTGGCACCAAACATAAGATCGCATAGACACAGGCTTTGTGGGCGATTGAAGAAACACAAAACAAGATCAAAAACGAGCTTAGTGTATAAAAATCTCGTCTCAAAAAATAAACAAATTGTAGGGTATACGGTCATCTTCGTTGAAAATGGCATCTTTGCTTGCACCTTTCGCCTGCACAAACATGCCTTTTTCAATTACAACGAACTATATGTGGCCCGTACTCCTTCGGTGCGTCTTTCAGGCACATCAAAGACTTTCCTACGGTTTATTATAGCCACCCATGGCAAACGCTGCCCGTCCACCTCCGGATCCCTTGTGTTTGGATGTGAGTTTTTTGACGATATCGTTGGCATTGCACCCGGCCACGATTGCACTATCGGAACAACAGGCAACAACGGAACACTTGCCCTGCACACACGAAGTCAAAGTTACTACACCTTCTCCTATCCCATGTAAAATATCCAACGCCAATATGCGCAATTCATCGGGCGATAGATTGTCGACCTCTTTTTCAATGTGAATCATTGTCCCTTCCGACGGAAAGCTCGACTGTATCACTTCCAATGCCATGTTTTGCAGAAACATTTGCCGGGCCATTTTGGCGGATTTTTCCAGCTCTTTGCAGCGATTTGCAAAAGCATCTACTTTGTCTAAGAGTTCCGAAGGTTGGCACGAGAAGATCTTGCACTGCTGCCCAACAATGGCTCCATTTGTCCTGAAAAAATCAAAGGCTGCTTGCCCCGTAACCGCTTCTATGCGCCGAATTCCAGCGGCAATCGCAGAGGTAGAAATAATTTTGAAACATGCAATCTCGGAAATATTGTTGACATGGCATCCGCCACATAGCTCCTGGGAAAAGTCTCCAAATTCGACCACGCGAACAATTTCACCGTATTTTTCTCCAAAATTAGCAATGCAACCGGGCGGTACGTGATCCTTCGAAGTTTCAAAAATTTTGGAATTCTCACAGCCAAGAATTTTTTCTTCCACGAGCTTTTCAATCTTTTCCAATTCCTGTTCCGTCGGAGCAGAAAGGACATTGAAATCAAAACGAAGGCGCTTGTCATCGACGCATGATCCCGCTTGTTTGATGTGATTTCCAAGTATCTGTCGCAGGGCAAAATGGAGAATGTGGGTGGCAGAATGATTCCTTGCAACATTGCGGCGAAATGATTTATCAACCGATAAAATTGCCCCTTGATGCGGAGATAGGGAGTCGATTTGTTCCCGTATTTCATGGAGATAGCATCCGTTTTTATCCTTTTGCACGTCGACCACATGGAAAATATGCGGTCCAATTTGAACAGTTCCTCGGTCCCCGATTTGTCCTCCGCATTCTGCGTAAAAGGGAGTCTTGTCGAAAATTAGAAATGTTTTCCCTTCCCTGCCAATAACATCCAGCATAACCGCCTGGATATTTTCAATGTTACCAATGTCATAGCCGACGAATTTTGTCTGTGGTGTGGCATTATTTGACACTTCAATGATAGATTTTTTCTGGGCCGAACGGGCGAGCGTACGCTGTTTTTCCATGGCACATTTGAACCCCTCAACGTCGACGGAAATTCCACGTTCCGCCGCCATCAGTTGTGTCAAATCCAGTGGAAACCCGTAGGTGTCATATAGCAAAAACACATAATCTCCTGCGATAACGTTTCCGGATTTTTCGCAGATTTCGTGGAAAATTGTAATGCCCCGGTCGATGGTTTTGGAAAATGATTGTTCTTCATTTTTTAATACCGCTTCAATGGTTGACTTTTGTTCGACCAATTCACCGAAAACTGTCCCCATTTTGTCGATGACTACCGATGACAGTTTTGAAAAAAATCCATGGGGCAGTTCTAGTAACTTCCCAAACATCACGGCTCGCCGCAAAATCCTGCGTAGGACATAGCCACGGCCCTCATTGGATGGGAATATTCCATCGCCTATGGCAAATGTCAGGGTCCTGACATGGTCAGCAATCGCACGGAACCAGAAGTCAATGCGTTCGTCCGATGACATGTTTGTTCGGGAGGTAGGAACAGTTCCACGGTATTTTTGACCGCACATTTTTTCAGCCGCCGTGAAAATATCTGCAAACAGATCACTGTCGTAGTTTGATGGCAATTGGGAAAAGTCGGAAAAGTTTTTAGTCTTTGCCAAAATTCCCACAACGCGTTCAAATCCAATCCCCGTGTCAACATGTTTATCTTTTAAATTCTCAAAGGTCCCATGGACCGTGGCATTAAATTGAATAAAGACGAGATTCCATAGCTCCATGCACCAAGGATTACCAGCGTTGACAAGCCCGCCGTTGGTATTACCCTTCGGGGTTAGGTCCATGTGGATTTCGGAGCATGGTCCACAGGGCCCCGTCTCCCCCATCATCCAGAAATTATCGGCCTTGGAACCTTCGATGATGTGGGTTTTGGGATCCATGTTTTCCTTCAAAAAAATTTCTTCCCAAATGTCGTATGCTTCTTCGTCGAAGGAGGAGGGCTCGTTTGGTTTTGGAGAATAGATGGTGGCGTAGAGCCTATTTTTAGGAAAATTCCAGACCTTTGTCAGTAGATCCCAGGCCATCTCGATGGCTTCTCTTTTAAAATAATCACCGAACGACCAATTGCCAAGCATTTCAAAGAACGTGTGGTGATAGGTATCGAATCCGACATCGTCGAGGTCATTGTGTTTCCCCCCTGCCCTGATGCACTTTTGTGTGTCAGCGATTCGTAGGCAAGTCGGCTGGGCTTGTCCGAGGAAAAATGTGACAAACTGATTCATGCCGGCATTTGTAAACAATAGGTTTGGCGTGTCCGGCAAAAGGGAGGCCGACTTTACTATTCTATGACCATGGTGGGAAAAAAAATCAAGGAACGACTGTCTAACCTCATTGGAATTCATTTACGACAAGCTAAGGAATGGGAAATATTTGCCAAATAAAAAATGTTCCACGGGGATTATTTTAGCAACAGCTTCATGAGCGATTGAAATTTTTTCGGCAATGGGGATTTGATTTTTTGGGAAGAATCAATTTCGAGGCATGACAGATGGATCGGCAGATATTGCGTACTCCAATGGTTTTTGAGATTCGGTGTTTTTAGGAATTTCTTCGTGACATTTATGCCATTGGAGGCGTACAAATTTTCCCCGATTATTCCTATGCCGCACTCGTGGGCGTGCAGGCGGATTTGGTGTGGCCTTGGGAAGCATGTGGTGGCTTTCCAATGTTCGTAGGGACCGACATTTTCGATGAACCGGAAATCCGTATGTGATTTTTTGCCGGTTTTGTGAGAAACGACCATGGCATGATGAAAGGAATGTTTTGCGATGGGGAGGTCGCAGGTGATAATTTTGTCCAAGGTCGATGGAAGTGCCAGCAGGTCGAATGTAAATGTAAAAAGTTGGGAACCATGAAAATTTCGCAGTTCAGCCGCCGATTTTTTCGTTTTTGCGATCAAAAATATTCCCGAAATTTCCCCGTCGAGGGCAAAGATTTCCTTTGGATAACATAGACCGATACTTACCCATTGTTTTGGGAGGTGTTCAAGAATTTTTTCGGAGGGGACATCGGGCGGTTTGTCAATGGCCAAAAAATTATCCAGATTTACCAAAATTTTTACCTTTACACTGGTTTCACGGATTGTGTTTGGTGGAAAACCGATAAAATTTCGTTCCATTGATGGCTACGTGTTTAGGGCGGACCGAATTATCGTTTCCGTCGAAGCATCATTGCCGAGCCGTTCGATGGACTGCCGGATGGCCCGTTCCGCATCGGCCGTTTTATATCCCAACGACAGGAGAGCGGCCATGGCATCGCCAATGTTGCTCGACTGGACGGAAAACTTTTTGCCTGCCGCCATGATAGATTTTGCTGCGATGGCGGAAACATCTTTGTCGGACAGTTCCATGATGATCCTCTCTGCGGATTTCTTGCCGATGCCGTGACATTTGGCCAAAATATCAGCATTCCGCGTCGAAATGGCATCCTTGAGCACCGGAAGGGATAGCTTGCTCATGATATTGAGTGCCGTTCGCGGGCCGATTCCCGAGACTTTTTCAACGATCAGTTTAAAAAAATCCCGTTCTTCGGCCCCTAGGAACCCATACAATTCCTGCCTGTCTTCCCGATAGACTGGGTAGATTTGTAGCTTCACACGTTCACCCGGGGCTGGCAACTGGCAGCTGACGGTCAGGGGGATATTTATGAGATATCCAATCCCTCCGACTTCTACCGTTGCCGATGTGGCTTCAGATCCCACGAGCGTACCTGTGAGAAAAACTATCACGGCTTCCGTTCATAGATAATTCTTTCCCAAATGCAAGCCCACTTTCGGTTTTTTCTCCGGCTACTCCTCCGGCACCCCAGTGATGGTAATTTCTTCCCTAGCCTGATGTCCTATTTTTTCTTTTCTTTTTTTCCATTGCCTTTTTGGGGTGCT
>JAITET010000074.1 GCA_031281895.1 Puniceicoccales bacterium
TCAGGTTGAACCATATCTGTATGGCCAAAATTTCACTCACCCATAACCCACCTTTCCGTCCTCTCCTTTCCTTTTGTTCTATCTTTTTTTTCTTGCAAAGATCGTCTATGGTCACAGAAAGCCTTGTTAGTCTTAGGGTTGTTTTGTTCATCCATCTTCCCTAAGATTTTTCCTTTCCTTTTCTCTTTTTTATTTTGAGATTCGCGTAAAGGATATAGTTTCTTGAAAACCTTTCTAACTTTCTAAAGTTTTTTTAAAAAACAATTTTTTTGGCAATGACTTGGCAATAAATTTTTATTAACGTCTCGCTTTGGGTTTTTGTTGTTGCTCTCTGGGCCTGTGCTTATATGACTTTGCGACTGGAACTGAGGACGAGATTCGAACTCACGACCCACGCATTATAATATTTGTCGACCACTATTTATCGATCATAAAGTCTTGCTTTCGTGGCAACGATGGGTTTAGATAGGGACCATTTGAATATGATGGTTTATGAAAATTGAAAATGGCAAGGGGTTGCCTGGGGACCAAGAACGGTACGTAGGTATTCTAGAATTGTCGGAGTGTGAGCGTCATGGTCAGTTGATCGCTATTGACAACAATGGGCGGGAAGATGTTACCAATCCCTACGTTGGGATGGATATGCTTAGGGAGTATCATCTCCGGCGGGGACAGAAAATTTGTGCAATAATACAGCAACGTACAAATTTTCCAAATCCAAAGGTCATATCGGTTGAAAGGATAGATGATATGGTTCCAGAGGAAAGACACCATCGTGCACCATTTGACCGATTGACCCCCATTCAACCGCATACGCCGATTACCTTAGAATATTCAGGATGTCCGCTATCCGTGAGAATAATCGACATGTTCTGTCCAATCGGGAAAGGGCAACGGGGCATGATCGTTGCCCCACCGAGGTCGGGGAAAACACTGCTGCTGCATGATATTTCCCAAAGTATTGGGAAAAATTTTCCAAAAATTGCAATAATTGTAGCACTAATAGACGAACGACCTGAGGAGGTTACCGATTTTAAACGTTCCGTCGATGCTGAAGTTTATGCATCATCCAATGATCAAGGTATTAAAAATCATGTGCGCATTGCACGCTTGGCAAGCGAACGGGCACGTAATTTGGCAGAAAGTGGTCGTGACGTGGTATTATTTCTGGATTCCATCACACGGTTAGCCCGTGCACACAATGCGACCAATAGCAGTGGGCGAACGTTGACCGGTGGTGTTGACTCGCGGACGATGGAAATACCGAGAAAAATGTTTGCACTGGCCCGCGATTTCGAAAATGGAGGAAGTCTAACGGTCGTTGCTACCGCATTGGTTGAAACTGGAAGCAAAATGGACGATTTAATCTTCCAAGAATTAAAAGGAACGGGAAATTTGGAAATTGTCCTCAGTAGAAAATTAGCTGAAATGCGTATTTGGCCGGCCATTGATCTACAGACTTCGGGAACTCGCCATGAAGAATTGTTAACGCCATCACAGGCGCTGGAGAACATAAATTTTTTGAGGCGTGCTTTCGCTAGCATGGAACCGGAAAAAGCTACAGAAACACTGATAGGCAGATTGTCACAATACGCAAATAACCGTGAATTTTTATCTATGATTGGGAAATCTGCCAGGTGATAAAGTCTTAAAAACTTCTCCCCCTAACCCTAGATGTATGGTCCCATGTTGTGGTGATAGGGAAAACTCAAAATGAGATGCCAAGGAAAAGCCATTGCCAAATTATTGCAAAAAAATGTTTTTTCCGGAAAAGATTTTGGAAAGTCAAAGAAATTTTGTTAAAAATTGACATTTTTATCGAGGCCCGTAAATTTTACTCCATTTAGGAATATATTTTCCAAACTATGGAAACACCACCACTATTAGTTGATACCTCTCCAGATTCACCCACTGGTGCTCGAGATCCGGACAAAAAATCTCGCATAAATTCAGCACTTACCAAGACTTTACCTCAAGACTTTAATTTAAAATTAAGAGTAGGAAGTGAGCTTCTGGGAGGTCGTTCCGTTTCAGCTTCAGGGAGCTCGAGCGATGTTCCAGATAGCCCTGGATCAGAATCCGCATTGCAAGAATTCGAAAATCTAGCCCAGGAGTTCGAGGCGGGAAAATATAAGGTTGGTCCGTGGATTAGACTTTTTACTTGGCTAAAAGAAATTTTTAGCACAGGCTTTGACCGCAATGTTGATCTTGCCGGAAGAGCTTTTAATAAAATTGAAAACAAACCTGCCTTTTTGAAGGCTACCTTTAACCTCATTGCATTGCCAGAAAATAAAGGAAACATTGAAGAAAACACGAAAAATTTGTTAAAGCTTTGTCGAAAAGCCGATCCCAAATTAATTGTTGACGGATTTTGTGCCATATCCAATCCCGAAGCCAAGCTTGCAGTTTTTGGCGCGTTAGTAAATCGACACTCCCCAAGATTTGAGCCGAATAAACTGGATCCGGATCAAGCCAAAAAACTTGCTGATGCCCTGCTTGGAGTTGGTGATAAAGGTGCAAAAAGACTGGCAGAGTCACTAATGGAAGAAAACTGGCTAATGGAGCAGATCCCTAGGTTGGAAGAAGAATCGGAAGACAAATTCCGAGCATTTGTCCAAGTCCTGCTTGAGAGTATAGGTGGTATGGCCAAACTGGCACGGTTGCTAGTAGCTGACAAATTTTCAGTGAAAAAATTCCCTGAGTTAAAAGAAGAATCGAAAAATAAATTCTCATCACTTGTCTGGTCCCTGCTTAAAGCTGATGGTGCAAGAAAACTGGCACAGTTGCTAATAAGCAACAAATTTTCGGTGAAAAGTTTATGTATGTTGAATGGAAACGAAGCTCAAGTACAGGCATTTATCCAAGTCCTACTTGAGACTTCTGAAGGTGCAGGCAAACTGGCACAGTCGCTAATAGCCAACAAATTTCCAGTGGACAATTTCCCTACATTGTCGGGAAACGAACCTCAATTCCAAGCATTTATCAAAGCCCTATTTGAAGTTGATGATGCAGACAAACTGGCATGGGCAGAAACTAATGTAGGTACGAAAAAACTGGCAGAGTTAGTAATAAAAAACAAAGTGTCCGTGGAAAAGTTCCTTGTGCTATCGGGAAACAAACCTCAATTCCAAGCATTTATCCAAGTCCTGCTTAAGACTTCTGAAGGTACAAGCAAACTGAAACAGTTGCTGGTAAGCAACAAATTGCCAAATTTGGAATTTGTTGAAAACCAATCCGGACAATTTGCTCCAGGGCCAGGACTCACAAAAAAGGATTGACAAAATGGAAAAAAGAGAAAAGCAGAGTTCCAAAGATGGGACAGATAAAAGAAGAGGCACTTAGAAGGATAAAGCAATATTTTCCGAAATCGCGAGGGAAGCCGCGAGTAGATGACAGGAGGGTAATAAGAGGGATAATATACGTTCTGCACAATGGGTTAAAGGGAAATGCGTCGAAGGAATACGGGCCATATAAGATGCTATACAATCGCTTCGTGAGGTGGAGCAGGCTGGGAGTGTTTACCAAAACTTTGCAGAAACTATCCAAAGAAGGAACAAAGGTTTTAATGATAGATGCGACATATTTAAAAGTACACAGGACGACGGCGAGCCTAAAAGGGAGGGCTTGGCAGCAAATTACATGCGTGTGCGATGGCTTTGGAAGACCGGTAAGGCTGTTGCTTACGGCTGAGAACGTTAACGACATAGTCGGTGCCGGAGAATTGCTCAAAGATTTACCGGAAGCGGATTATCTGCTTGCGGATAAAAGGTATGATGCCAACTGGTTCCGGGAAGAGCTAATGCGGCGTGGCGTGGAACCGTGCATACCATACATAAGTACCCACAAAACCCAACGACCTTACAACACAGTCCTCTACAAACAACGGCACAAAATCGAGAATGTGTTCTGCAAACTAAAGGACTAGCACCCTGTCGCCACCCGCTATGACCGCTGTGCTCACATTTTCTTTTTTATTTGAACTTATGAGTCCTAACCCCAGGGTCGACATGCCCTGCTACCTGCCCTTCAGTATGTTTGACCGGATCATCCCCTCCCTCTCCCACTGCTTCATAAGCCGTTTCCACACATACTCCTGGGTGCGGTTGAATACCAGCGGGGCGGGCGATCCTCCTTCCTTCCGGTCGATGACTAGTTCCTTAGCACAAAAATACGGAAAGTCATGGTTGCACCGCTGCTTGTGCTTCCCAAATGCTTCCAGTAGTTCCTTTTCGCTGTTCATTCCCAGTCCTGTCGTCGTCCTTCCGGCCTCCTAGATTACTCTTTTATTTTCATTTCCCAATGCTTTTCCTCTGGCCTTTTGGTCCTTCGCGGGGACTTTTTGATTCCATCCAGGAAACATTTTTTGCAAAAATCAAACCTCAAAATGGGATTTTTGGTTGACCTTTTTGGGGGAATATTGGGGGATTGATCTTTTTCCAATGCCTCATTTTACACTTCCCTTATTCTCCGTAATCCCTGGATTTTTGAAGCTTACGATACTAGCGAGGCAGAAGGGAGTCGAACCCTCGACCTTCGGCTTAGAAGTCAGGGTTGTAGATGAAGCTCATGAGTTGGAAAATGGCACCAGCCGGTATGGGGAAAAGTATGTAAAAAATCTTCCATATTACAATGAAAAATTTAAGAAAAGCCTTGAGGTTTGTAAAAAAGAAAGATGCTGTGGGTTAGTAAAAGAACTTCCTATTAACGCGAATCTCAAAATAAAGGGCCCAAATTGAAGGCAATAATGGCCGCACAAATGGCAGAATAAGCGGATTGTGGGGAGCGGAAACGGGAAAGCGTGCAAGCCACCAAAATAAATGTTTCTTCTGCCGCTGGGAGCATCTTACCTTCCGACGGTTTCACGAACCTACCTTTCGCGGGAAAAGCCGATGGTAAAAGTGGGTTTCCGCAAACATACTCCTCTAGGAGATCAGAAGCCATCAAAAAAAGAAAGGATCAGGGAATGTAGATTTGGTTGCATAGCTTATTTGTAGTGAAGTTTGCACATTTTTAACACATATTTTCTAACAAATTATAGATTTTGTTGACATGTCTCGTTTGTGCATATACGCATGGTGTCATAATGGGCGATGACGTATATCG
>JAITET010000001.1 GCA_031281895.1 Puniceicoccales bacterium
CCGGTACCACCTGGCTATGGCGAACCAGAAAAACTTCCTCCCTTTAATCGGGCAGGCATCGAAGAAATCAATGCCTTTGAAAAAGAACTGGGCATAACTATCCCACAGGAGATATACAAGTCCATACCGATGTACAAGTTTGGATATTATTTCTCCTCGAAGGATGGTTTCCTTGGTACCCATACCGATCCCCACTTTATCGAATTACTCAAGGATAGGTCCAATGTTCCACTGGTAGCATTCGGCCAGGCTGGATACGGCTTCAATAGCGGACGTTTCGAGCTCTATTATATAAACGATGCATTGGGGTACAAGCTCGATGTCCCATTCGGTGGTGCGTTCATGGACAACGATGCCATTGCAAAGGAAATAACGGAGATATTAGCAAAATTGCCGGCTCTGATAGGGAAATACAAATCTTCCGGTGACAAAACCATCACCGTTATCTTCGATAGGGGTAGAGCTGGGCAAACGGTCGATAAAATTACCCTATGATAGGAGCTTTCTTCTGGATTTTTTAGAAAAGATTTCTCTCCGTTGCTCTCAAAAGAGAGCGCGAAGGTGAAACTTTTTTGAAATACAAATTGGAAAAGCCTTTGGGGAATGTTTTTTGTAAATCTTAGCTGAGATTGTTCTTCACTCCAATGAGTAATTTGCGGTATTTTTTATGGAGAAAATTATGTATGCCACCGTTAGAATTAGCATTGTCAATGAGGTCCCCCCGACGTAATGGATTGTTATGTTTCTAAGATAGAAAGAGTCATTGTATATGCCATGGGCTAAAAGACGGAAAATACAAATCAGCCTGCAGGAAATATTATTTAATATGCTGCATAGTATCCATACTTTCCATAGTCCAAAAAATAATGTTATTGCTCCAATGATAATAGCCATCGTTGCCAATGGAACGATAATCATGTTGGCGGGAATTGTTAGTAGTGGTATGCTCCCAAAGTGATCAACGGATATGGGTAGGCTTACAAGATATGCCGCAAATGATATGGAAAAAGATACTATTAATGTCTTTTTGAAACGAAAAAATATGCGATCAATTAGCGGGTAACTTTCAAATTTCAACCCATGTAGATTTAAAAAAATGTGTGATAGGAAATTTTTTAGTGGTGTGCCTATGAGAACTATTCCAGCAACAACCGAATAGGATAGCAAAAAACTGATGTTAAAAACCACAAATGGGTCATATAACACGTGGAACAATGCACTATTTGTCAATGCTGATAGTACGATTGGTTTTCTCCCCAGCAAAGATGATATGTAATAAAATGTTACCATGCTTAACGCACGCACGGAGGAAGGAGAACATCCAATGGCGTTGACGTAAAAGGTTAATAAAATTAAAACTGGGATCGTTCTAAACTTTTTAGAAACACATATAACTTTTAAGAAAAAATCAATGGTCGCTGCAAGAATACCCATGTGGATGCCGCTCACTGCAAATAAATGTGAAATTCCTAAACCATTAAACAGCATGCGAGATGGTTTATCTATTCCTTGCCTGTGACCGGTTAGCATTCCGGACATTATCCCGCGTTCAATTTCTTTATCCTCGACACCAATGGTAATGGTGTGTAGAAATCCATCGAAGATTTTTCTAAAAAATACCTGCCAAGGAGAGGCTTTGCTCTCCAACGATAGCAAACAACCATCGGAAATCATCCAGTGCACACGCATATTTTTTAAATGCTTAAAAAACCACCAGTTGCTGTTTTCCCTTACATATTTCAATTTTCCTTGAATTTTAAACTTTTGATTCCGAAAGGGGATAGGAACTCCATTTGCACATTCTACGGCAAAAAATACCCGTTCTCCTTTCAGCTGATGAGCGTTAGAAACATCATCTATTACCCCATATCCGTAAAAAATACCCTGCTGTTTGTTTTTAATTACCATGGTATCTGCCCTTAGGGTTAGAAAAACATTTTTGGGCCAATATTTGGGCAGAAATGTTACAGATTCACAGCGGCACTTGGCGTACACCATACCGCACAACATACTCAATATCAGCGGCACCATAATA
Organism: Puniceicoccales bacterium; assembly: GCA_031281895.1. Lineage (GTDB taxonomy): Bacteria > Verrucomicrobiota > Verrucomicrobiia > Opitutales > JAIRKQ01 > JAIRKQ01. Next base: position 2,036 of record JAITET010000001.1, read on the forward strand.
TTTAGAAGGGGGTTAAAATAACAATTGGTATTTCCACGGAAAACATATATCGCAAACCGTAGTAATAGGAAAAATATTATGAAAATGATTGAAATGCCAATCCCAAGGACAAGTTTGGGGGTTCTAATGCCAGCAATGAAAAATAGTAGCGGAAGAAATAACACAGATTCCCGATGTTCGTACTTTCTTTCGACTGTTTTTGAAAACGTTTGCTTGGAAAACTTTGTAAGTTTAGACAAATCATTGATGGGTAATGGGATTTTTTTTGTAAATTTCCACAAAAAAATAAATTTTTTCTGGATTGCTCTGATTTTTTCCTTAAAACTTTCCGCTGGTTGGCGCGTTGTCTATGCGATCAACTTGTGATAAAACTTTAATTCTTTATTGATTATGCACACAGATGATACAAATATTCATGGAGGCGGTATAAGTCGGATTGATTCTAAAACCACCAAAGGGTGGCTTGTTAGAGGCTATAAGAATGGTAATCGTTATTCAAAGCTATTCAGCGATAGAAAACTTGGGGGAAAAGAAGCGGCACTGGAAAAAGCAAAAATTTTTCGCAATGAGCTTCGCAACCGCCTAAGCGCAATACTTTCCAAACCGAGACGTCAGAAGATTGTTTCACACGACAGACGAAATCGAACAGGCGTTCTGGGCATTTCTAAACTACGCAAGAGTGGCAAAGGAGATAAATTATTAGGATTTTTTTCCGTGACATGGCGTCCCGGAAAGGGCAAACAAAAGTGTACGTCATTTTCCATTTCCAAGTATGGGGAAAAGGTTGCTTTTAAAAAAGCTGTTGCTTTGCGCTATGAAAAATTGTGCGAGGCATATGGTACGGAAATTGCCACTAAGATTGTCGGAAAAGAGAACATAGAAAAATATATCAAAGATACGGAGCTAGAACAAGCTCCCTATGGGGCATAGTATGCTTTCTAACTCAATTTTTCAGGCTAAAACTTTTGGGGTAAAATGTGTAAAATATCTGTGCGAATTATCCCTAACTCTTCTCGCACACATATTGTTGATTTGTGTGATGGTACTCTGAAAATCAGAATTATGGAACCTGCCGAAGGAAATCGTGCCAATGAAGCCCTGGTAAAATTCCTATCCAAAAAACTAAAAATTAAAACGATTTGCATTGTAAGTGGCATACGGGCTCGAAGTAAGGTTCTTGATTTTGGGAATGACTTTACAATCGAGCAAATATTAGATAGATTACTTCGAAAATGAGTTTTCCGTCCACAAACAAAAATAAAGCCCAGGAAAAAGTATTGGAGTCATCGCACTCCTTGATTGCTAGTGCAAAAAAAGTTATCAAATATCGCAAACATCTTTTGGATGCTAATGCCTTGGCGAGCATTAATCTGCAGATCTCCATGGTGGAAAATTCCATTAGGGCAAAGGATTTTGCAAACCTTGAGGGTCAATCAAATAGTCTTAGCAGATTGTTGAAGCAACATGGTGGCGATATTGCTCCAGAAACATTTCTTGGAGAAAATATGGAGGCGTTGTTTGTTGCTATTCTCTTGGCCATTGCCATTCGAACGTTTTTCATCCAGTCCTTTCAAATACCAACCAATTCTATGGCCCCAACATACTATGGAATGACTTGCAAATTGGTAAACTCGGAAGCAACGGCAGCAGGTATTTGGACGAAAGTATGGCACAAAATAAAATTTTGTAGTCGCGAAGTGAATGTTGTTGCTGAAAACAGAGGAACCGTGTCAATCCCTCTCTCCAAAGCAAAATTAAAAAAGAACAACGATGTGATTTATGTGGTCCCCTATGAAGAAGTATTTATAAAAAAATATCTGGGACTGGTGAAAGCCAAAGTGAGGAAATATACGATTTTCGTCGATCGCAGGAGGTATCAAATCATAAGCCCGATCGATCTTTCATTGGATAAAATACTTTTAGAAAGGTTTTGCAGAGGTTATTCATCGTGGGAAGAAGTGATCGCCGGTGGTAAATTTGATCAAAATTTTGGCCAAGACGAAAGAATTAGCATTCTGCATACGAAATATCCCATAGCTGTGGGCGATAGTATTATTAGGTTCGAAATTCTTTCCGGAGATATGCTTTTTGTCGATAAGGTTTCCTTTCATTTTCGCCCCCCAAAGGTAGGGGAAAGCGTTGTATTTACGACCAATGCGATAGAACCTTTTGCCAAGGCTCCAAAATTTTTCATTAAGCGGCTAGTTGGCAAGCCGACGAACATATTAAATATTGAAAACAATCAACTGTTTATGGATGGGAAATTGGTGACAACAACCAACGGAATCTTGGAAAAGATAAATTCAAAGGCAGAAGGTTACGAAAATGGTTACTGCCCTGCCGAAATGCTTGCGGAAGGACTTAGTGTTACCGTGCCCGAGAAAAATCTTTTTGTCCTTGGAGATAATTCGAAAGATAGCTACGATAGTAGGTTTTGGGGGTTTGTTCCTGAAAAAAGCATATGCGGTCGTCCATTCATAATTTTTTATCCATTTACCAATCGCTGGGGAAAATGTAAATAAAA
>JAITET010000032.1 GCA_031281895.1 Puniceicoccales bacterium
TTCCATACGTGCAAAGACTCTCCTAGTGCAGCAATTGCATGGTCGAATTTTTCAAAATTTAGACCGGCATGCACAGACCATATGCTCAAAATCCATTAATTATGTCAACAACAAACAAAGATAAAGTTGAACAGGGAAGAGTGGAAAAAGAAAGAAAAGACGGAAAGATCGTGTTGTTCGGCTTGGGTATAAAATTCAAACAACTCAATTTTTTATCAAATTGACAAAGCATCGATTTCCCCATAGAAAATATCCTGTGAAGATAGCACTCAGTGGAAGTTCCGGAAAGATGGGCCAGCTGGTTATAAAGGTAACCAATGAGTTGGGCCATGAAATTGTTTCCAAAATTAACAGATCGACGATGGAATACGATTTTGTAGGAACAAAACCGGACATTTGCATAGACTTTAGCGTTCCCATTGCCACAATGAAACTGTGTGCAGTTGCTGCAGCATCTAAAGTTCCAGTTTTAATAGGGACGACGGGATTAACCGATGAAGACCTCCATAAAATAGAAGATTTTGCAAAAATTATTCCAATTTTGATATCTCCAAATTTTTCCATAGGGGTCCATGTTCTCAGAAAGCTCGTATGTGAAGCTACTGAAAAACTGCCAAAGAATTTTGACATAGAAATAGTAGAAAAGCATCACACGAAAAAAAGAGATGCTCCAAGCGGCACGGCACTGTCCATTTTTAACGACATAAAAAATATAAGACATGATAGCGTCGGAGTGTTCGGGCGTTGCGGAAAATCAGAGTACGTATCCGGAAGCGTTGGTGTGCATGCCTTACGTGGAGGAGATGTTGTCGGAGAACATGATATTTACTTTTTCGGCTTAGGAGAACGTTTAGAAATAGCACACCGAGTAACAAATCGGGAAATTTTTGCCCGGGGAGCATTGTTCGTCGCAGAAAAGTTTTATAAAATAAACGTGCCTAAATTGTATAATTTGGAAGAAGTACTGTGATAAAATTTTTTTATTGAAGGCAAGAGGTATGGGCGTTCCATACCATGTGTCCTGGGAAAAATCTCATCATATTTTTGTCCGCTTTCAATGTAGTCTTTCCATCTTTCCACACCGTTTTTTCTCCTTTGTGGGCTTTTTGAAGGTGAAGCTGGGATCCTTTCCTTGGAAGGTTATTTTTCGGTTATGGGAGTTGTGGCAATTTGAACATTGGCATAGCCAACATCTCTAGCAATTTCACAAATTTTTAGCAAAATACCGGAGGGAAGTGACCTATCGGGGCGCAGAAGAAGGACTAGATCGTCATTTTCTTTGGCAACACGTTTTGCATCTAGATATTTCTTCATGCCATATTTTAGGGAGTCCAGGGTAAAAATATCACCGTTAAACATTATGAATTTTTCCGATTGCACGGTGACAACTCCCATTGTTTTCCTTGCTTCGGAAGTCTTAGACTGGGGTAATTCGATTTCGACACCCGGCGATAGGATAAAACGGGAGTTTAGAAGGAACAATATTCCGAATAGCGTCAAAATGTTCAAAATATTGAAGAGGTTCACACTAGTATCCAGGGACTGTAAGCGGGAAACCCCCATAAACCTAAACCTCTTTGTCAACATTTCTGTCATTCTCCTTCGCGTTTGCCATGTGGTATAAAATTTCATTATAACTCCACTCCATATCATAAATCAAATGCTTCACTTGCCCGTGTAAAAAGGCATAGGCTAACGTCCCAAGAATATTTATCAGCAGACCAAACGATATCAAAATCATCGACTGTTGCATAAACGATATGATGGTATTCGACGAAAAATACGCCGACGTATGTGCCATTGCATTAAGCATTTTTGCCAAAATTTGTAAAACCCCGACAAAGCTTATCATGGGGGCGACTTTTGCGATCAATTGAATAGATGGTAACCTCCGTTCCAGCAAAGGAATTTCTTGCAATGCAATACCATTGGTAGCGTTGGATAATTCGTTTGGGCCTTTGTCCCTAAAAACAAGGACCGTTTTTACCATTAGGGCTACCATTCCGGGTGATTCTTCGCATACGGTTAAAGCTTCATTATAACGTTTCTTTTTCAGCAGAGCAACTATGCCATCCAAAAAATGCCGAGATTTTACTTTTTTACTGTGTAAAAACAGAAACCTTTCTAGGGCATACAATACCAGGAGTATCGACAAAAGAAACAGCACCCACGCAGGGAGGTTACATAACATACTCTTCACAGTCGCAATAAAAGCACAACCCCTATAAATTTCAAATGAAATCTGATTTAGAAAATTGCAAATTTGTTGCCTAATGGGACAACGCTTTTGCCGTTGAAGAGATATCCCTGTCGAAGGGAGATGATTTTGTAGTAAGCCGGATTCTGTGTCATCGAATGATGATGTGTTCATTTATCTAATTTTGCAAAGCTTTGCAAAATTCCTCTCTCGAGGTGCAACGAACCCGGAGTTATTGGGCTGGCTACCCAACTCCCTATTTCGTCTTGCACCGAATTGGGTTTGCCCTGCGCGACATTATTACTAACTCGCCGGTGAGCTCTTACCTCACCATTTCACCCTTACCGAATGGCGGTGTCTTTCTGTTGCACTGTTCCGTCATGGGACATATGGGTCACATGCCCGCGTTTTCACGCGGAATTCTGCCATGGGGAGTCCGGACTTTCCTTTCATGATATTTCACATGAACGAACACATTCTTACAAAATCATCCCCCAGTTTCTCTCAAAGTGCTAAAAATTTTTAATTGGTAAAGATAAATTTTCAATTCTTATCCCAATTAGCTGTCGACCAAAAGATTTCTATGTTTTAAGGTATAGGATATGCCCGACGCAATGGTTAAATACGTCGAATAAAGGAACAATAGAATTCCACCGTCACGTATCCATGAAATATAGTGAGGTTTTAGCCAACGCCCGAAATCACGGGTCAGGGCGAACCACAATATCATGATCCCGGTCGATACGATCTGAATTACTGTTTTCACCTTGCCCGACATATTCGCTGCAATTACTACGTTTTTTGTGGCAGCTACCAACCTCAGAGTTGTTATTAAAAATTCACGGCCGATTACAAGTAGTATCAGGAATAAGGTCCACAGCGGTAAAATTTTCAAGGCCAAAAGTGTCACCATTATTCCTATCATGAATATTTTATCCATAAGTGCATCCATAAACGTCCCGAGAGTAGATATTATTTTATACTTTCTCGCTAAATAGCCATCCAACCAATCCGTTATTCCGCAAAAGATAAAAAGAAGTATGCTCAAGCTTGCACTTCCCGGAAAGTCAACGTACATCAGTAGCACAATTAAAAACAATAAAGGAATCCGCAACAGCGTCACACAATTGGCCAAGTTCATCAGAAAAATGATGGAAACCAAAAAAAAGATTGTTGCAACTCAAAACCTTAATTTTTCTATAATTCCCATGGTTGAAGAAATTGCATTCGTGGTCATGGCTGCTGGAATTGGCAGCAGGTATGACGGAATAAAGCAATTGGAAACATTTGGGAAAAGCAAACTGACGATTGCCGAGTATAACATGCAGTATGCCATTGATGCGGGTTTTAGACAGTTTTATTTCGTGATAGACGACAAATTCGCAGAGATTTTTCACAGACGATTGAAAGACTTTTTACCACCGAATTGTAAATTCGAACTGATATACCAAAAAAAAGAGGAGTCACTGGCAAAATTTTGTAACCGCAAAAAACCATGGGGGACTGCCCATGCCATTATGTGCTGTGGTCAGGCAGTGCGTTGCAATTTCTGCGTGACCAATGCGGATGATCTCTATGGCCACGATGCAATATTTCGCATGGCTGAATTTTTGCGGTCCACGGGAAAAAAATCCAAGACCTTCGCCAATGTGGCCTATGCTTTGTCTGACACATTGTCCGGAAACGGTACCGTTTCACGCGGTGTGCTTTCCATCGATGGTGATTCCTATCTAGTTTCCATCAACGAAGTGCATGGATTGTCTATGAATGCCAACGATGGAGCTGTTTCTTCTAAAGATTCGCTGGTATCAATGAACCTTTGGGGCTTTACGCCCGAAGTTTTTAAATTATTGGAAGAGGGATGGCGTGGATTTAAACAAAACATCTCAGATATTGCGAGCGACGAATTCGGGATATCTAATTTTATAGATTCAACGGTTAAGGGGGGTCAGTGCAGGGTCAAAATTCTCAATACCAGCTCCAAATGGCATGGCATTACATACAAAACGGATAGGGCACCGGTCGAAAAGATGTTAAGCGAATAATGCCATGGATGCCGTAGAAACAAGTGGTATAGTTATCAGCGTCCAGAACGATGAACAATCGAAGAAAATTCTTTCCGTGGATATTTTTACCATCGACTACGGTATCATGCGATGGTTCATCAAATCCCCATTCGACCACTCCAGGGATTACATGTTCGAAGATGTCGAAGTTATCGGTAATAAAATAACCGAAACGGCCGGGAAAGTACATAAAATGACGGTGCTGTCGAATAATTCCCAGGCCATGAAACAAAATAGGAACTATCAAAGGGCCGAGGTTTTTGTGAAAATTTTACGAAAAGTTACCTTCGACGGGGTACCATTGGAAAATTTGTTTATGGTTACAAAGCAAACGATTAAAAATTTTGTATCAAATTTTAATGCTGACATGGTATTGCTCAAGGCTCTATATTTGCTCTGTCGGGAAGAAGGCTATGCCGTTGATTCCATTTGGATGTATTCCCTATCTCACCGCGATAGGACACTGGCCAAAAGTATTATTACTTCCAAGTTTGACGCAAACATTGACGATGGGGCTTCTCACCTCATTGATTCATTACAAACGTGGATTCTCTCTCTCTAGGAAAGGTATCGTGTCAACATGCAAATTGACCAAAAAAATATTTAGCAAAAAGATATGGGAAAGGAAACAGGAAAATCTTATGCAAAGTGATTATGTAATTGTCTTAACAACGGTAGGCTCTAGGGAACTCGCTGAAAATCTCGCAAAGGGTATGATTGGTGAGCGATTAGCAGCCTGCGTCCAAATTCAGCGAATAGAAAGTTTCTATGTCTGGATGGACAACATAGAGCATGGCAACGAATATCTCTTGGCCATCAAAACCAAGGCTGCCTTATTCGAAGATCTCTCTCGATTTATTTCGCAAAACCACGACTACCGCATTCCAGAAATAGTACAAATTCCCATTGTGAAAGGATCTAGCCCATACTTGGAGTGGATTAGAACAGCAACTAAATGACCAAAGATGATCTTTTCAAAAAGAATTTATCATTGCCCATAAAAAATTTTAAAATTTTTTGTTGACTTAAAAATGCAAGATCCATAGGTTGCACCTCACCTAAAATAACGAAATGAAAATATGGAAAAGATAAGTGATATGCAAGCAGAGGCAATGGAAGCTAGTGAGGCTCAAAAAGTAGCTAATCTGCAAACTACTTCTGATATGTTGATGAAACATGCAGAGGGTATCCCAAATGGGTTGTTCGACGCAGGAAAAATAGCTATAAGCTCCGAGGAAGCGAATGATCCTATGGAAAGGGCTAAATTAATGGGGGATCTGCATTCACGGGCAAACCTAGCACTAAGAAGAGTACAGATGTTGCACGGTAATAGAAAGACGAGTCCCGTGGAAATACTAAAGTATAAAGAAGCAAAAGGCTACTTTAACCAATTAGACATGGTAAGGCGGTTTTTGACTTCTTTCAATGTATCCAATGCCTTTGCGGCTCAACTTATACAAAAAGTAAGTGATAGTGTGCAAGTAGATTATGAAAATGAAATGGTTATGTTGGTCGATAAGCAAGCGAAAGACATTGCGGGAAGCAATAGTAAAGTAGTTACTGATCCATCCACCAACCCAGATGTTATAGAAATCGAGAAAAACATGAAGGAAGAATTTGGAGTGGAAGTAAATTTTGGTGACAACATCATTTTGGGACAACAAACATATAAAGATTGCAAAGAAATAAAATCGCGGGGTCACAAACTTCCAAACAGGATCATTTTTTTTGAAGCAGAAAAAAAGGAAAACAAAGGGGTCTTTGTTTCAGTAGAGGGTTTTTCCTTTGTATTGATTTCCACTACTGATCTCCCCGTTGATTTAGATCGGGATGGTAGGCTAGTAGTTGATTCCTCCTGTCGAGGGACATTGTTGCATGAAATTGGACATGTTAATTCTGAAGAGGACCTTTCTAAGCTTCCAGAGTTTGAAGATCCAGAGTTTTCTGAAAAATTTAAAAAATATTTCAGTTTTTGCATTGCAAAACTTATTGAGGAGTTGCCTGGCAGTAAAAATGTATTGCAAGAATTGATAAATGTCATTCGAGATGAGACAGAAATAGACACAATAATGAATATGTGCTCCAGTAAACTATCCCTAGATGAAACTGATAAATTTTATCATATAATCGCCTCGAACTCTGACTCCTTCGTGAAGGAGTTGAATGGACTAAGGAAACAAATAGCCGAAGAAGTGTCACTGTACGCTGCCACAAGTGAATCTGAATTTATGGCTGAGGTATACTGTGGCTGTATGCTTGGTAAGACCTACTCTTCAGAAATCATGGATGTATATAAAAAACTTGGAGGACAACCATTTAAATAAGTTTTAAGTATGCATGGACGATGAGGTTGTGGATGGGAAAAATGAAATTATTGTCAAAAGATTCTAGGTATTTGGAGTCTTTTGATTACTAGA
>JAITET010000042.1 GCA_031281895.1 Puniceicoccales bacterium
AACTAGATGTTGGACGTCCTTATCGCTTGCTTGTCCATTCAACCTCCTCCGAAATTTTAAATGGGCAGTAAATGGATTATCTCTGTTATAGGTCATTTCATAGCTGAAAAAATGTGAATATGCTAAAAGTTCAAGACAATTCGAATCCTAGCAAACGACACAATTCTTCCATTAAATTTTCTGACTGATCGATATGACAAATCAACCTTTAACCACCTTATCATTGTTGCCGTCGATGGTGTTTTTCATCGCACTCACCAAATAATCCTAATTTTTTATTGACAATGTGAATACTTTCGAGTTGAAGTATAGCACTTGTATAATTTTAAATTTAAAGGAAGTCAATAAAATAGGCGGCTTTAACTTTCAAAATTAGAAAGAGGAAAAAGGATATGGTTATGTGTAGCATGGATAATACCAATGTGGTAGAAATTTTTTCAAAGGGGCCAACGACATGTGTTGCTTCAAAGAATGTCGCGAGTAAGTTTTATAGAATACTTACAGACCTTGAGCGTACAAAAATAGTTGAAAGTTTTATAAAAGATCGGTCTGATTTCGATATTGATACTTACTGTGAATATACGTTCGATGGAATAGACAAGGAAATTACGGTGGAATATTTTCGTGAAGTAACGGGTAAAGCAAAAGGAAACTTTGTCCAATTTAAAATTATAGATCTCGAAATTACCAAGAACCAATTGCCTAGGTAATCAACGTGTGTCACACGGCATAGCTAGGCAAAAACAATAATCTGTCGAAAAGTCTATTTCCTTGGTTTCCCAAAGAATCTGTTCTCTAACAATGAGGTCATTCGGAAGACAAGAGGGTTTTACCATCAAAGATTTCAAATATAAAAGATTGTTTATCCTAAAATTTTTGCTTAAATGACAGAACTTTAGTATAAACTTATGCACGAGTCATTTATTTTGAGTGTAACGTCTAAGGCAATGATTTTAGTGTTGGTTCTATCGATGCCACCGATCTTGATAGCCACAATTGTGGGACTGTTTATTAGCCTATTGCAAGCGTTAACTCAGGTCCAGGAACAAACGTTAGGATTTGCGGTAAAATTGATTTTTGTAATCGTGGTATTAGCCCTAACTACTCACTGGATAGGTGGCGAAATTTTGGAATTCACTAGCTTTCTGTTCGATGAATTTCCGGTATTAACTAGGTAATGGGTGGATTATGGATACGCCGATCAAGGAAATATCGAGTGCATGTGTGTTGATAATTATAGCAATGGCACGGTTGGGGGCATCCTTGGCGGTAGCTCCATTTTTTTCGCGTCAGTTCGTGGTGGGAACCGGACGAAATGTCGTCATATTGTCACTGTCTTTGTCGTTGTTCTGTTTGGTCTTTCCAACGCTTCCCCAGGGACAATTTGCTATTTTAACCATGGGTGGACTGCTAATAAAGGAGGTTATCATAGGGATTGTTTTGGGATTTGTCGCCAGTTTTATTTTCTATACGGCGGAAGGGGTTGGTTTTGTGGTCGATGTTCAACGCGGATCATCGATGGCAACGATATTTGACCCGATGGCAGGTTCCCAAACGTCGCTTATGGGAAGTTTTTTGATACAGATGATGTCGGTGGCGTTTTTTTCTGCCGGCGGATTTTTATTTTTTCTGGACCTCATATATAAGACCTATCAAGTGTGGCCAGTATTTTCATATTTCCCGAAGTTTGAGATGGGGTTCGTGGTATTTTTCATGGATTTGATAAAGGATTTGATGGCCGTAATGTTTTCCTTGGCAGCCCCCATATTGATAGTTTTGTTCCTAGCAGAATTTGGGCTTGGTATGGTCAACAGATTTGCCCCAAACTTAATGTTTTCTTCCGAGCGATGACGGTAAAAAGTTGGTTGTCCATGATGTTTTTGTTTATGTATTTGTCCTTGTTGAATCACTTCTTCGAATTATATTTTACGTCCAAGAGTAAACTTGCGGAATTTGTTAAGATTTTTGTTAGATAGATGAGTGGTGAAAAAACAGAAATGCCCACACCAAAAAAGCTACGGGATGCTAGAAAAAAAGGCCAGGTGTGTAAAAGTACGGATGTGATTTCCACATCGCTGCTAATAGGCTTATATGCATACGTAGGCCTTGGGTGGTCCAGTCACATGAAAAACATAGGAGACATGCTCGTGTTTCCCATAAACTACCTGTCGGAAGATTTTAAAATGGCCTATTCCAATGTTATTATTGGAATTTTTAAACAAATGATCGGCATCATACTGCCTGCCCTTGGAATTTGCATGGTCATGGCCGTGGTTGCGAATTGTGCTCAAATTGGTTTTCTGCTCACTTTCGAAACGGTAAAGCCAGATCTAAAAAAACTTAATCCTGCGGAAAAAATTAAACAAATTTTTTCTAAAAAAAACCTTTTCGAATTTTTGAAATCGGCCCTAAAAATAATATTTTTGGGCATATTGATTTACATGGTCATAAAAAATCTGATTCGGGATTTACTTTTGTTACCATTCTATGGTCTCTCGGGAGTGATCAACATTCTGGGACCAATAATGAAACGATTTGCATATAATGTGATCTTTGCGTACGTTGTGGTTGCGTGTATCGATTTTGTCTTCCAAAAGCGAAATTTTATGAGTAAAATGAAAATGTCAAAGGATGAGGTAAAACGGGAGTATAAGGAAATGGAAGGAGATCCGCAAATTAAGGGGAAACGAAAACAGCTACATCGCGAAATGATCGAGCAAGATGCTCCTCGTAGGACAAAGCAATCCAGCGTGTTGATAACAAATCCTCAGCATATCGCCGTAGCCGTATACTATAATATGAAAAGCAAAGGATCTTCTTTGCCCATCATTTTGGCAACTGGACAAGGAGCCATCGCGGAAGAAATGATACGGGTGGCACGGGAGAATAATATTCCAATCATGCGCAATGTACCACTGGCGCACTCTCTCATGGATGTTGGAGAAGTGATGACTTTTATTCCCACGGAATTAATTGAACCGGTGGCTGAAGTGCTGCGTTGGGTATATGAAATGAAGGAACAGCATGAGCAAGGCATGGGGCTTGAAGGTGAAGCCCGGTGATTCTCCAGCGATGGAAACTATGAATCCCAAGATATTTTACAAAGAAATTAATAAATTGTCAACCAAGCCAATGTCGTTATTAAAGCAAACGCTGCTTGATTTAGAAAACCTCAAAATCGTTCCTTCTAAAAAGCTTGGTCAGAACTTTCTAGTCGACGGCAATGTGGTCGATAAAGTCATGGCAATTTCGGATGTAAGAAACGGTGATGTGATCATTGAGATTGGTCCAGGACTTGGAGCGCTATCGGAAAAAATTTTAAAGATCGGAGCCAAATTATTCGCCATTGAATTGGACAGCCGCCTTTTCAACTTTTTCAAATCAAGATTTGTAAATTACAATAATTTATGGCTGATGCACGGTAATGCGGTAGATTTTCCGACTGCCGGATTGCCACAAAATATGGGCAATTTTAAAGTGGTTTCCAATCTACCCTATTCAATTTCATCCACTTGGATAAGTGCTCTCTTGGAATGCTGCCATCTGCCACTGAGCATAAGTTTAATCACACAAATCGAAACGGCTCAAAGATTTTTTGCCTCCGTCAGGACTTCGGAGATCTGTCCAATTTCAATTTTTCTCCAATCGGCCTATGATAGGGTTTGCATGCATAGAATTGCAGCGAGCTCATTCTATCCAGAACCAATGGTGTCATCGGCTATGGTGTCAATGGTAAGAAAACAAAACCCGTTCCTTTTTAAACCAAAGACAAAACAGACCATTAGGTGGGTTTTTACAAAAAGAAGAAAACAAATGGGCGGAATCGGTAAAGGTGGATGCATTGAATTGCAAAATTGGCTGTCGGAATGTAAAATTGCCACACGCCAGCGACCTGAGGAAATCTCCATACAACAGTGGAAAGTACTCGACGAATTTTTCTGAGAAATTGTCTGTAAGGTCCGATGAAAGTAATTACCTGTAATTCATGGTAGATGAAAGTTTAATCGCAAAAATTTTCCCCCGGCTGGAAGAAAGTCAACTACGTCAGCTGGTGAAATATTCCAAATTACTGGGTGAATGGAATGAAAAAATCAACCTTATTTCAAGGAAAGATATTCAGAATGTTATCGGCCGTCACATCATTCCCAGTTTATCAATTTCCGCAGTTGGAAATTTTACCAAAGGCGAGGATGTTTTGGATATCGGAACCGGAGGTGGTCTACCTGGAATTCCATTGGCTATTGTTTGCCATGAAACTAGTTTTACGCTGATGGATTCTGTTGGGAAAAAGATCCTGGCGGTGAACGATATGGTAAAAAGACTCAACCTGCAAAATGTAAAAACAGTAAACATTCGGGCGGAAGACTTTTTCGATAAATTCGATAAAATTGTTGGCCGGGCGGTAACAAATTTGGCCGATTTTTTAAAATATTCGAAAAAACTTTTGAAA
>JAITET010000047.1 GCA_031281895.1 Puniceicoccales bacterium
CCTAGGTACCCCAGCTAGCGAATCTGGCCCAAGAGTTCTACGCCCAAGAACTCCAGCGAATGAATCTAGCCTTAGAATTTCACGCCTAGGTACCCCAGCTAGCGAATTTGACCCAAGCGTTCTACGCCCAAGAACTCCAGCGAATGAATCTAGCCTTGAAATTTTACGCCCAGGTACCCCAGCTAGCAAATTTGCCCCAAGAACACCTAGAACAACAGAAACAAATCTATAAGAACCCGTTCGCTAAAACGCTGTCCCAAAGGAATAGTTGAATCGCATACCATGTTTATTATCTCCCTCTCCATGAATGGGAAACCCGAAATCGAGCCTGAGAGGGACCCCCATGATAAATATTTTTAGACCGAACCCAATGTCCGTGTTATAATTTTTCACGGAAAAATTCCAGTCCTTTTGGTTGACGAAACCGGCTTCAGCAAATAGATAGAATCTAACAGGGTCTGTAATCTTGAAACAATATTCTAAAGATCCATAGGTAAATGTGTTACCACCAATCCCTGTACCATTTTCCCTAGGACCAACATCATGACATCTAAATCCCTTCATGAAGTTTTGACCACCCAGATAAAATCGATCGAAAAATGGCGTTGTATCTCCACCATAAGGTGTTATCGTGCCAGCCTGTCCGATTACGGAAAATACCTGTTGGGCGGTGTCAAAAACCAACCAATGTTTCACCCCATAGCTATGAAGTTTTACATATTTTGTTTGCCCCAACAAGAGGCCTCCGGCAAGTTCCGTGGTAATACCAATCTTTGAGCCCATGGTGGGGTATACAAAACTGTTGCGGGTGTCACGTTCCAAAGAAAACATTGCCTTGGAAATGGTGGTATAGCCTTCTCTGTCGAAGAAAGCTTTCGGAGCACCCTTAGAAATGCTATAAATTTTAACAGATTCTAAGCTATAGGCTAATTTCCCTTCCCAGAGGTCAAAAATATGTTTTCGTAGATACACTTCACCCCCCATACGATCTTGGTTATAATCTGCACCCGAATAATCTTGCAGCTTTTGATCGTAGGAAGTTTTATGGCAAAATAAATTCGTTCCTATGGCAAGTTCGCGATCATACCACCATGGCTCTTCGAAATTAATGTCTGCTGCTATTGTATGTTTTCCCATTTGCAAGCGGGAACGGAATTTTTGACCACCACCCTGAAGTGGTTTGTTTTGGCTGTGGATATCAAAATTTCTCTGGCTAAATTCTATAAATCCAACCACTTCTCCTCCGGTACTAATTCCACCACCCAGTCCAACTTTACCAGTATCGGCCTCTTTTATATCTATGCGGATATTTTTTCTCTCGGGAACTTCAGTATTAGTCGGAGAAACATCAACGGAAGAAAAGTACCCCGTGTTCATTAGCCTCAATCTGCTATTTTTTATCCTCAGGATATCAAATGGATCGCCAGGAGCCAATGTTAATTCACGTAAAATTACCTTATTTTTAGTTTTAGAATTTCCATGAATTTCGACCTCGTTCACAAAGCATTTTTCAGACTCATTGATTATAAACGCAACATCTATCCTATTGGACACCAAATCTGCCTTTTTGTCTACATGAATGTTCGTATTAATGTACCCCGATTGGCCGTAAAAATCGATAACTCTACCGCAGGCAGCATCGACTTCAGCGGGAGAAAACACATTGGCAGTTCCTATGGAAAGAATTTCTTCTATTTCTTTGGTTTCGTATAGGTTATTCCCACTTACTGTTACGGTTCCCACATGATATTGCTGGCCCGCGTTGACGGGGATGGATATTATTAAACTATTTTTTCTATTCTCATAGGTAATACTACCCTCATCGATCTCAATATCTAGGTAGCCATGGTTACGAAAAATTGACTTAATCGTTTCAAGATCACTGCTAAAATCTCCGGGGTGATATAACCCTGTTTTCCTAAAAATGGAAAGCAGTGTCCACCTTTTTGTACGCATCGCTTTCAAAAGTTCGGATTCTTTTACAACGTCATTGCCAATGAATTTGATTTTTCCGATGCGGAATTTTTGACCTTCAACGATATTAAATACAACTTTGACCTGGGTGGCATCATCTGTATCAATATCATAGGATACGTCAGCGTAGGGGAAGCCTTTATCATTGTAAAGCTTTATCAACGCTTCCACATCCGATTTCAAAACTCCTTTCGATAGTCCTGCTCCGGATTTGGTCGATATTTTTTTCAGTAAAACTTTCGACTTAAACTTTTTATTCCCTAGGAACTCAATCGATGCTACTTGCATCTTAGGAGTCAACGAAAAGATCACTCTGTAGTCGTTGGTCCCAGTGATCTCATCGACCTTGATGGATACATGTTCGAACTTTCCACTTGCATATAGGGATTTCAAAGAAGCATCTGCCAGGAATGGAGAAAATTCTTTTCCTTCCTTCAAAAGTACGTGGGATTCAATGATACCCTGGCTGATATTTAACTTAGGACCGCGGTACTTATACTCTATGCTTTTAACAATATTGGGTTCATTCAGTAGGTTTTCAGAAAATACTTTTTGGCATGGACCCAACGCTATCAAGTAAAGAGGTATGAGCAACAATACTTTTTTGGCCATGGTAACACTTTTATTCACAAATATTTTCATCTACGTAGCTTTCAAATCTGGTTAGGTTGCGTATGAATGTTAATGACACAACACCGATAGGACCATTCCTATGTTTTGCAATCACTAAGTCGCGAATGATGGTATTTTCTTCAAAATTATCGCCATCCTCCCTGTCAGATGAGCTGATTTGTTTGGTCAATATTAGTACCACATCCGCATCCTGTTCAATTGCTCCCGACTCTCGCAAATCCGACAGCTTGGGTTGACGTTTTTCCCTTTCCGAATCTCGATTTAGCTGGCTTAGAACTATTATGGGAATTTTTAGTTCCTTTGCCATGGCTTTTATCCCACGTGAGATTTCAGAAATCTGCTGTTCCCGCGGCATCCTACTATCACCGTTGATGAGCTGTAAATAATCGATCACAACTAAATCGATATGTTCTTTGCTGTGCATCCTACGCGCCTTAGCCCGCATTTCTAAAATGGTCAAATTGGTCGACTCATCTATCCATAGGGGGGCCGTTTGCAATTCTTTCGCCACGCCCAACAAAGATTCGCTTGTGCTCTTGGGAATAAATCCATCATGCAATTTGGTCATATTTATTCCTGCTCGACCACATAACATGCGAAGAGCTAGTTGTTCGGAACTCATTTCCAGGCTAAAAAACAAAACTCCCTTGGGGGTATGTCCTTTCCTTGGCACAACAACATTTTCGGCGATATTCATTGCCAGGCTAGTTTTCCCCATCGATGGTCGGGCAGCTATCACGATCATTTCACCAGGCCTAAATCCGAATGTCATCCTATCCAAATCTGTAAACCCCGATGGTAACCCTGTTAGTTCTCCCCGGTGGTGTAGCATCAGCTGAATCGTGTTGACCGCCGAATCGATGGACTTTTTTATCGGAACGGCACAATCGGAGATACGGTCCGAGCTTATGGCAAATATTTCATTTTCTGCCTTTTCTATGAAATCATCGAGTTCTTCCGCTTCACCATATGCACGCTCAATGTTTACCACGGATGCCGTGATTACACGCCTGGTAAGTTCCAAATCCCGTACACGTTTCACATAATGTACGATATGGGCTGGAGTATCTATTCGGTCACAAATCCTGTTGATAAAATCTATACCCCCGATGGAGTCCAATTTTCCTGTAGATTTCAAGCGATCGGCGAGGAAAATTTCATTGACGGGGGTTCCTTCTTCGTAGATATCAACTATGGCTTCCCACAATATCTTGTGGGCGGGTAAATAGAACGAATCAACGGAAATCCTATTCTGGATACCAAAAGTTATGCTATCCTGTCCTCCTTCTATTATACAACAAGCCAGTAGTGCCTGCTCAAAGTCAACGCTATGCGGTTGTACACGACCGATAAAATGTTCGCACACGGCAGAATCATCAGGCTTCTTGGTTTTTCTATGAGAATTTGTAGCCATTAACCATTTCCGAATACGGGGAGCTCCACGCTCGAAAACATACGCCAGTTTACTAATTTATAGGATTTTCAGATACAACGTCAAAATACAAATCAAACGAAATCGTATCATGTAATCTAATCAATGCCTTACGACGACCAACTCCTTTTATTGGGGAATCGAGGTGTATTCTTTTCCTATCTACCTGCAGTCCTTTTTGTTCTAGGGCATTGGAAATTTCCTTGGCGGTCACAGCTCCAAACATTTTACCATTTTCACTGGTTTTAACCACAATGGCCAAAGATACATTGGAAAGTTTTTCCAGTAACGCTTGAGCTTGCTCAAGATCCTGCTTTTCGCGCATTTCCCGAGCCTTTTGCAGGGCTTCTATTTGCTTCTTATTAGTCCGTGTCATTGGTACTGCAATTTCATTTGGGAAAAGGAAGTTACGGGCGTATCCAGCCCTAACCCTAATTTGATCTCCCTCTGCACCAAGGGATTTAACATGTTTTAACAATAATATTTCGGTCGTTGCCATAAAATTTTTTTCCTCAAAATGGGACATCTTCATCTAGCTGTACATTGGTATAGACCGGCTTATTTTTTACTCCTTTATTTTGTGACAAATCTTCCACCAATCGGTCGACCGGCTCTTGATGAGATTCGGCAACATTTTGCGATGACACAGTTCCACCTTCCTCAGCATCGGCACGTGACCCAACAAACTGAAAATTCTCTAGCACCACACCGAGCTTACTACGTTTTTCACCGGATTGATTTTCCCACTGATCTAACCTTAGTCGGCCTTCAAGCAGAATAGGGCGTCCTTTAGTAAAATATTTGCCAATGACTTCTGCTTGTTTACCAAATGCATCGATATCGACAAATGCTGTCTCTTCCTTCATCGTTCCATCTGCCATTTTTGTTTGACGGCTGACGGCTACCGCGAATTTACAAATAGACATGCCCTGCTGTGTTACCCTTAGCTCGGGATCACGGGTAAGGTTACCCATTAAAATCACTTTATTAAAAGAGGCCATAATTTTATCTTGTAGACTCTACTAAAATCCTATTTATGGTTTTGTCTAGTCTAAGTCTTGATTTTATTCCTTCGACGATGGAAGGAACTCCTTCGAACGAAAATTGTACATATATACCACCTGGAAAACTTTTATTAGCCACCCGTTCGAAATTCTTTTGTCCCAAATTTTTAACCGTTGCAATTTTCCCTCCCAAATCGGTTATAATCACCGATAATCGTTCCACAATCATATCGACGGTATCCAGACATCCTCGCATATCCAGTATAAAACTTGCAATATATTTTCTTACATCACTCATACAAATTTTTTTCGGTTTGCTAGATTCATGGTATGTTCGAGGCCTTTGTCAAGCAGTAGCTGCAAATACTCCAATATTTTTGGCATTGCATCTTTTAAAATTTGCAATTCATCGGCATGGAATTTGCTCAAAACGTGGTCTTTGAGGTCCATTTGTGGATGAAGTTTTCCTCCAACTCCCACCCTATACCGTACAAATCCTCCTCCGATTTTTGACAAAATATCACCGACTCCATTGTGTCCTCCCGTTCCTTCTCTACCATGGATTCTAAAATCTCCGACTGGGAATGCTATGTCGTCATAGATAACTATGACATTTGCAGGAGGGATTTTGTAGTAACTACATAATTTTAGAACGGCTGTCCCGCTGTCATTCATGTATGTCGTTGGTTTTGCCAAAATTACCGTCCCTTCTTCCAAGGGACATTTAGCCGTATGGGCCCCATGCTTTTTATTCAAGGTCCAACGCAACCTTTTTTCATTTGCAAACGCATCAACAACTAGAAATCCCACATTATGTCGAGTTAAATCATACTCAGTTCCAGGGTTTCCCAGCCCAATTATTAGGCTGTTGGCCATAGTTTTTCCTATTCCGTTTTCGGCGCAACCTCTGCGGTAACTGGCGTTTCCGTTGCAACGACTTTCTTGGTCTCTTCTTCGGCGACAACGGCATTACATGAAACAATAGGTGAAGCTTGATCTCCGATCAACTCAACACCATTTGGAACAACGAGATCACTTAAATGTACAATGGCTCCAATGTCCAAAGTGTTTACATCAACACGTATGGACGAAGGAAGATCGGCAGGCAGACACCTCACGGTAACTTCATGGCGAGTAATATCTAAAATACCACCATTTTGTTTTACGCCGATAGCCTCTCCGAAAAATTCGAGGGGAACAACGGTAGTCATCTTTTCCGACTGCGAAACTTCATGGAAATCTATGTGGAGAAACTTATCAGTTACCGGATCCCGTTGAATATCAGCGATATCCGATAGATGTATGGTATCTCCTTTTATCTCAATGTCTATCAAAGACGCGGAGTGTCCCTTTTCCTTTAATAGTGCTTTTAACTCCTTTTCGTCGACGGTCAGTGCCATCGTTCCCAAATGTCCATACACAACGGCAGGAACTTTTCCAGACGCACGTAATCTTTTCATTGACCCACGACCAAATTCATTTCTTTTTGTCACTAATAACCTCAAATGCTTCATAAAGTTGCCACCAGTTAAATAACCTTATCCTTAAATCGCAACCAAAAAATGACGAAATTCAAATGTATTGGAAGCAATTGTCCGTTCAAATGGATGGACAATAATCTTTAAAGTTTTTGATTTAAAAATTTTTGATAAAATGTAAAATGTTTAGTTCCATGGAAAATAAAACTTTTGTCACGTGCATAGAAAAAATTGCAGGAACGCTGGCTGGCAGGATGCTAATTGCTCATCCCATATTGGAAGATAAGCAGTTTGAAAAAACAATACTGTTCGTGGAGTCCGACACAGGGAATAGCGTCACGGGAGTAATTTTAAATCGCCCACTAAATATTATGCTAAAAGCTTTGGGGAAAAATTTCGAGAATTTACCCATCAGCAATGTTCCAGTTTACCAGGGAGGTCCCCATGGGAACACGACGGTTATGTTGACTGCCTGGGTATCCGATGATAGGCGAAAGGTTTTTGAAATTTATCATATGATTACTCCCGCAGAAGCTTTTAAACTGGAGGAGACAAACGATAATATTCAATTTCGAGCTTTTCTTGGATACTGTCAATTTGATCGACACATTTACAGGGACATAGAAAAAGGGTTGTGGGTGGTTGGGTCTCCCAAAAGACTATTGGGTTCGATGGAACGGGCAGAAGCCCTTTGGAAAACCATGCTATTGAAAGAAAATCCTAACGCCTTAATTTACCAGTGACTTGGTCCCTTAGGAATGAATAAATTTTTGCGCAGGGCAGATGGTTTAAGCATTACCTTGGGATTCGTTGGGGATACCTCTATGAATAAAATTCGATAAAACAACCGAATAAGACCGTGGGAGCTTTGTTTTTCCAACATCGACAAATTTAAAACTTCAAATGGTTGTTTTTGATACTAACGTACTTAGAATGATTGTTCGGAATGGTAGGGGAGTGGCATTAATTTTCGTGGTTCTAGTTTTGCTACTTATCGGGGGAATTTTTACAAATATTGCCACCCTCAATTACATAGAAATTTTACGCCTCAGGAAGGAAACAAATGTCAATAGGGCGAAAGATATGGCCCTATTCGCTCTCGGTTTAGCCGTTGAAAGATTGCAAAAATTGACGGGATGCGATACCTGTGCGACGGCTTTGGCAGGATCAATTGGTAACGTCAGTGGTGGGAAAAAGTATTATGTTGGAGTCTGGAATAGTTCCGAAAAAAGATCCGATGGTGAACAGAATTTTCTCGGGTGGTTGGTTTCCGATAAAAATTCAGAAAATTTTGATTCCGTTTTTTACGATGAATCGGGAAAGGCAGAAAAGATTTTTTCTTCGGGCATGGGCGATGATGTTTACATTAAACCAGTTGACCTAAAAAATTCCAACGAAGTGGTTGGACAATATGGCTTTTGGATATGCGACGAAAGTCAGAAAATAAAAATCAACCAGATTGATAGATATTCGCAATCTTCGGATTCTAGGGCCAGGAAAATTCGTTGCTGCTGCCCACAAACATTTGATGTTGATACGATCTTTGGGAAAAATAATCGAATAAAAAATAATTTTATCCTGACAAAATTTGATTTTCCAGAACAGCTCTCCTACCTAGATTTATCTGACAAAAAAGTTTTTTCACGAAACAGCCACATTCTGACCCTCCATTCCTACGGAGTCTTGGGCGATGCTAAACGGGGAGGTCTCCGCCAAGACCTGTCCCAAATGGCAAATCGTAAAATTTCCAATGGCCCCAGACAATATTTATTCGCCCCGCAGACGGAATTACCGGCCTATATTCCCACGTTAGAGTTCTTGTTATCGTTCTTTGATCTATCCAATGGGTTAAAAAACAATGGTATTCCGGTGTTTGCCACGGATCCGATGTTTCGGCCTCAAATGTTTAAAAACTATGATGGGGCAACCATAGATCTTCCCGGGAATGATTTGCAGTCTGCGACAACGCATGGAATTTATCCCTTGATTGTGCAATCGAATGTCAATATTGGAGTAACTACCATCGATGGGCACTTCGCTTTTACTTTTATTCCGCAAATTGTACTTTGGAATCCCTATGATGTTGACTTACAGCCGACGAACTATGTGGTAGAATTATGCGTACCCTACAATGATCCGGCCAACACGACAGGGTTGACGCTGCTTGGATTTAATAGCATACAGCAGAGTTTTGTGAATTTGGTGGCACGCAATTTAACGGGTTCTCAGCCCGCAAATGATGTGTCTCCCATTTTAAAATTAAAATTTTCCTCCAGTTTTAGGGCAGGAGAAACCAAGATATTTTCATTGTCAAATTCCCAAGCCATTGATTGGAACAAAGGAAACCAGCTATCCAGCACGGATGACTTGTCGAATTTTATATACATGGATACTGGCGTTCCCACTGGCGGATATAACACCATTAGGTTGCAGTGTAGAAATGCAAATGGTAGTATTAATAAGCATTGGGACTGTTTTTACTGGAGGTTAAGGGGTGACGATGGTAAAATTTTACAGGAAATTGCGGAGTTAGACCCTCGTGGGAATGAAAGGATTGAATGCGAACGTACGATTTTGGATGGAAATATCAATTGCTTTGCATTCTGTTCTCGCATGAAATACGGTATTCTCGGCGATGCTGACGGTGGAAGTGGTGTACGGTGGCTGGCCATGTGTAATCCGCGAGCCCAGTATATTAACCGTGCGGTTTGCCAAGGATATTCATCGATATTTTTCCAGGGAAATTTTATTTCGGGAAATTGGAATTGGGATACGCATATTATCAGTTCGGCAACACCTATGGGTTTGGACAGGGAAATTCTCAACTATTTGGACGGTTTGGTGTTGTTTGACGTTCCCGACGCAACCTGTGGTATTCTGAATATTGGGCACTTGCGGCATATAAATTTTTTACCATTTGGGTATTTTTCGAGTCAAATTTTTGGGAGTTCGCGGGCAAGTCCGTTTGTACCAATAAATAAAACGTTCCATGAAAATATAGCAGCATCTACGAGCTGGCCATCCCAGGGGAAGGTCGAATCCCTATACGACTATTCGTACTTACTAAACGGGACTATCTTTGATAGATACTTTATTTCCACAGAAAGAGGCCAGGATACTGGCGATGATAGTTTGCCATCGCTGGCGAATAAACGGTTCAAATTGGCAGGAAATGTATCGTCGACAAACGGTGAAAATTTGGCGCAAATTTTGTTGATTGATGGGCCGTTTAACGTAAATTCAACAACTCCCATCGCTTGGCAATGCGTTTTATCGTCAGCAAAAAATGAATACGACGATGTTGTTTTTCCAAGATTTTACAGTGAAAAATTTCCGAATAAAATGCCATCCTTTGATGAACGAAAGATCAAAAATTTATCGGAAAAACTGACGGATTTGATGAAAAAGCGACACAAACCATTTTTCAGCATTGGGGAATTTGTGAATAGAACAATCGTGGAAGATCCGGCACAGTGCAGTAGGGAAGGAATTTTGCAAAAAGCAATAGACGATTCCAAACTGAATGCAGCCTTTGAGAACCACTATGTCAATTTTTCCAAAAACATTTCTTCCTACGATAATACGTCGGCAAGTGGATTTTTGGAAGAAAATTTGCCGAATGTTGTCAATCAAGCGGATATTTTACAAACAACATCCCATTTTCTATGCACACGAGGCGACACCTTTTTAGTTCGTGCGCTTGGAAATCACGTTGATTCCAGGGGGAAAGTCATCGAACAAGCATATTGTGAAGCAGTTGTTCAACGGGTCCCTGAGTATGTCAACAAAAATGAAAATGCTCCAGGTGATACGGGAGAAAATTTGTCTAAGATAAACAAAAAATTTGGTCGCAGGTACAAAATAATTCTGTTCCGTTGGTTAGATGGCGGCGATATTTGATCCATCTTTTAAGTTGTTTTTCTTGGCAAAGACATATAAACGGATGGCATAGTCGTTGTAGTTAAAAAAGGCTTGCTTGTGCAGGCAAAAGTTGTAAATCTCAGGTAGAGAGTTGCAAACAAAGGTGTCTTTTTCAACGAAAAAGACTATCCCATACATAAGTACCCGCAAAACCCAACGACCCTACGACACAGTCTGTACAAACAACGGCACAAAATCGAGAACATGTTCAGCAGACTAAAGGACTGGCACCGTGTCGTCACCCGCTATGATCGCTGTGCTCACACTTTCTTTTCTACCATTTGTATCGCCTGTTCTTTTCTCTTTTATTTGAACTTATGAGTCCTGACCCCAGGCCGATTCTAGCTGGCCAAAGTAGGCAATGGGGTATTTTCTAAAATTTTTACCGCAATGGTATCCGCAATAAGACGGCCCGCATCCGTCAATCGGACCATGTGGTTTTCCATTTGCAGAAAACCTTCGGTGGCTAGCTGGGAGAATAAATCATCTAGCCGCGAAAAATCAATGGTGGGATACCTATTTTGTAGATTTAAAGTGTTAATCCCCCTATTCATTCGCAGGCCAAAGATTATGGAATCCTCCGCGAGAACTTGTTCACTAATAACCTCCTCGGATACGTGTGCCAAATTCCCCTGTCCGAGAGATTGTAACCACTGGACAATGGATGGCGGGTTAGCGAACCTTCGGTTTTTATATTGGGAACAGGCGGCCGGACCAATTCCGATCCAATCTTGCATTTCCCACGTATTTGAGTTTTGAACGCTTTCAAAGGTGGGCAAACAAAAATTGGAAATTTCATAGTGTTCGTAGCCGTTCTTTCTAAGAAAGTCCCAGGTTCGCAGATAAAAGTCTGCTTCCTCATCGTTTGATTTTCGATCGAGAAGTTTTGCAAGTAATTTATTTCCAATGGGAGTATCGTTTTCAAACGTCAGGTTATAGGTTGAGATATGCCGTGGTTTTAGATCTACTGCCCGTTGTAAATCTTGCATCCATTCACCGAGCGTTTGTCCTGGAATTCCAAAGATCAAGTCGATTCCGACATTGTCAATTTCACAGGACGAAATTATTTCCCAGGCTTCCAAAATCTGCCGATGGGTCTGCCTCCTTCCGAGAATTTGTATGGTTTTGGGGCTAAAGCTTTGTACTCCAATGGTTATGCGGTTACAGTGATATTTTGCCAAAATATCCAATTTATCTTTTTTTACCGT
>JAITET010000029.1 GCA_031281895.1 Puniceicoccales bacterium
CCGGTAAATCCGTGGATGAACAGGGTCGCATTCGATTGGATGATTTCGAACTAAACCGGGATGTTCAAGATGCCATCGCTAAAATTTGGCCGAAAATTTCTACGGAAAACCTGAAAGAGCTTTCCGACATAGACGGATACAAACAAGAGTTTCTAAAACTTTTTGGTTTTGGTTTGGCTTCCGTAGACTACGATGAAGATGTCGAAATTTAGTTAAATCTTTTCGAAAAAAATATTGACAATAATTTTTTGAAAAATTACACTCTAACTCCTTTAAAAGGAAAGGAAATGATATGACAGGTCCTATACATAGTCCCGCTCCAGATAATGTGACGGTAACCCTCAGCAGAATTTATGCTCTTTTAGCCAGTTGCATTGCAACATATGAAGGCGAATTAAATTCCGCCATTCATAGATTAGAGAGTGAGGATGATATTGGTCAGGAGCAGATGCTCGCACTACAAGCCAAGATTCAAGCATGGGGAAATTTGACCTCCACGTGCACTGGTCTGTTGCGTGCCGTTGGAGATGCTATAAAGACGACATCGCAAAATGTTCGATAATTGGTTTTGTGTAGATTGGTGATGTAGATGGATAATGTACCAAGTGAAACACCGAAGAGCGATTTACCTGTTTCTACGGAGATGGTTAAATGTTTGATGGAGGTTGGATACGTAGCCATTGGACGTGGACTTCAGTCCCAGGCTACAAATATTTTTCAAGGGATAATCGCCGCGCGGCCGAGTAGCGAATTGCCGTTGATAGGTCTTGCTATTTGTAAGCTCAATTTTGGATACATTGTCGATGCAGCTAAAATTCTTGCCGAACAAGCATTAAGGTTAAACCCCGATAGTGGATTAGCCAAATGTTTTCTAGCAATTTCCATCAGAGCACTAGGGAGGGAACGAGAGGCGTGTGATCTAATGCGCCATGTGTGTGATGATACTAATAATAATGACCCAGTCGCTAAGGCCATGGCAGAATCGTTTCTCAGCGGCAAAGACGTTTTGCCGTAATTTGTGAGGAGAGAAACCAAAAAAGCACTTTATTTGCTATGAGTCGTTACTTTTTTGAATCATGCCTTTTCTTGGTAAAATCAATATGGAAGCCGTTGTCAAATATAAGATAAGAAAGGGAGAAAGAAAGGGCATCGAGAAAAGAAGAAAACCTAGGGCATGTTATGTATCGCTCTCCAGCATTTTTTCTTGCAAAATTCTAGCGATGAAATTTCATAGGGCGTCAATCGCACAACTATGAAATTCGATATGCTGGGTAGTGGAAGTACGGGGAATTGTGGTCTCATAAGGACCCAAAATAGCGTCGTGTTGATAGATGCAGGGTTTTCATGTAAACGCATAAAAGAAATGTTGATTGCCTATGACGTTTGCCTCGAGCAGATAAATGCTGTGTTTATCACCCACGAGCATTTTGACCACATTCAAGGGTTACGCGGTCTGTCGAAGTTTAAGCACATAAGTTTTTTTACTAATAAAAATACCGCCAATGCCATAGAAAATAAGCACGGTTTTGACATATCCTGGCAGACATTTTCAACCGCTGACAGGTTGACATTTAATGACTTGGACATTGTTTCTTTCAGCGTTCCCCACGATGCCGTTGATCCCCTGGGATACGTTTTTTCCGTGGCAGCTGATGGCAGCACCGGGGGGATGCAAAGCATGGCATGGATGACGGATTTAGGATACATTCCATCCCATGTTTTATCCTATGTTTCCAATGTCGACCTGCTCATAATTGAGTCTAATTATGACAATGATCTGCTAACCATGGATACAAAACGCCCACCCTTCATCAAGGATAGAATTCGCAGCCGATATGGCCATTTGCCCAATGAAACGGCGATAAATTTTATAAAAAATAACAAATGTAATCAATGGAAAAAGGTCATCCTAGCCCATGTCAGTGCAGACTGTAATAATGAAAGGTCCATACGAAAGCTATTGGACACCACCAAAGGGCTCAAATTCGAAGTTGACATAGCACACCCCTAGAAACTACCCCCCAAATATCGGTAATTTAGCATGTCACACCATAGGCGATATCGCCCCATGGATGTTAGTGTTATGTTGTCATTTTCCTGCAATTTTTCACACAATCCAGTGTTACAATTTTCCAGTTCGATTTGATATTGTTCGCCATTGATCGTTTCCCAACTACTTTCATCACCGATTGCTACGGTTTTCTTTTTTGCAATGCGGGATGCATGAATTTTTAACAACTTTTCTAGGGAAGCCATCGGATACCGTTTTACATCCCAAGATCGCGGATAAAAACTAGCGAAAACTGTCTGTAGGTTATTCGTTATAATCGCTTTCCCATCCTTAGTGAATGAAGTCAGTATGCAATTCAACATCGGACATCCATTGCGAAGAAAATCGAAGATGATTTGCAATCGCGAATGTTGATTATTGCCATAAAATATGGGAGAATACATCACGAAACAATCATCGTTTCCTATTTTTAATAAGGTCTTTTCGTTGAATTTATGTGCAAGAATCAACTGCCGAGTTTGATCGAAAAATTTCCCCATCGGCCAAACAAAATTTTCCGTACATTGTCTAAACCTTGGGAATAGGGGGATATCAATTTCTGCAAAAATGTTTGTTAACTTCCATAATCTCATGGATTCTATCAAAAAAATTACCAACAATACCGTTACCATGAGCAGTGGGATCGGTTTAGATTCTCCGCTGCATGCGTTTATTAAGAATGAAAAAAACAGTGAACAGGAAATCCTCATGGCCCACATGTTAATAAACGCAAATTTTGGACTTCCAATGTGTCGCCTAAGGTTAAACAGAACTCCTGTTAGCAAAAAAAATATTGCGACAAAATCTCCATTTGCCGATGATTCAAAAACTTTTGATGTCATATCTCCCTAATGTTTCCCAATGTTGTTAGTGCTTCCCAACGTTATTTTTCAACGATTCTAAATATTTCCAAAATGATGAGTGTTGCTCGACCATTTGCATTTCACTAACCGGAAATTTTGCCCTGAATAAGAAATCTGACAGGGTGTGTTGCGGTAGTATGTAGTGACAATACAAAGTATCGCTATTAATTTTTTCGACGTATACCCTAAGCATATCCACCTTTAGGCGATAATATGTTTTCCCATCGCGGCAAAAGTTTGGAATGTTAGAATCTTCATTTTTAAATGCTTTCGCTGAAAGTTCGCTAATGCAACTAACCAATTGCAGTTGTTCATCCTTCGCAAATTTATCCAATTCCGAAAGACTTTGTTCGCTGAAGGTCAGTTGATACATATTTCCCTAAAATTAAACTCAATTTTCTAAAAAAAGCAAATTTTGATTTTAATTAGTTCACATTAGTCTGCGATTAAAAGCAACCTTGGCGAAAAAGGATTTTTAACGCGAATCTCAAAATAAAGGGCCCAAATTGAAAGCAATAATGGCCGCACAAATGGCAGAATAAGCGGATTGTTGGGAGCGGAAACGGGAAAGTGTTTCACCGAAGAA
>JAITET010000041.1 GCA_031281895.1 Puniceicoccales bacterium
TTATCCGAAGGAATGATGTGTTGCCACCGGTTCTTTTCAGATATCGAAATAAAAACAGTCAGAGCCGCAGAAAAAATAGGATGTCCTGGAATCGCATTGCGGGAAATGTCCGAAGTTGGCAAGAAAATATCATCCATTGGGGAAAAGGTAAAAATGGCACTAATATATCCAACGATTGTACTAGTAGTTGCTGGAATTGCCCTGATTTTACTCATGACAATTGTCGTTCCAAAGTTTGAGATGATTTTTACATCCCAAGGTTCCAATGGCAGATCTCTTCCATGGTTGACCCAACGGGTGGTAAACTTTTGTAATTTTATCGGCAACCACTGGGGAACGATGATAACATTTGCCATAGTTGCCATCGTGGTTTTCAGAGTTTATTTTTATAAAAGGTCTTTCAAAAATCCATTGGCCATCTGTGCCCAACTGCCAATTTTTGGCAAATTATTTCTGGCTGTGAACCTCAACACTTTCTTCAGAACCATTGGGATGCTGATGTCATTTGGGGTACCACTTCAGGAAGCCTTGCAATTATCGATTGAGATAATAAGTAACTGCAAGTGCAGGGAAGCCTTCGAAAAAGTTTTAATGAAGATAACGCAGGGAAAAACCTTATCGGATAGTTTCGGAGGTAACAAATTTCTTACGGCAACGGACAATGGCCTGATTCTGGCGGGAGAACGATCGAGGGGATTGGCCAAAACATTTACAAAAATATCGGAAATATATGATCAAAAAATCGAGCAACAATTGACATTGCTAACAATTCTGATTGAGCCAACCATCATAATATTTCTGGCCATTGTTGTCGCTATTATCGTAATTGCAATGTTTTTACCCATGATCAGCCTGATGCAAAACATGGGGCTTAAATAATTTTAGCCTTTGCCATTGGCCCCATACAAATGCAATTTCGCAGCATAGGTAGGATTCACCCCATGTTATCTTGGGTTATAAATTTCCGTGACAGCTTGATGATGTCTGTGATGTCGCAAATTAGGTTTGTTACATTTTTTATTCTTTCTCGGGTTGTTTTCGTGATCAGCCTAAATGGCTCGTGGTATATGATAAAATTATTATTTACGGACAATGTGCCATCACATTTCCTCGTCTTCCAAATATTGTAGAGCTGGTCCTGAACTTCGTCATATTGTAGTATCAAATTAAAAAGATCCTGCCTGTCGGTCGAAAATAGCAATCTATTGTCTAGGATTGGGTTGTTTGTAAAATATATATATCTGTCAAAAATTTTATGGAAACTTATAAAAAAGGGTCTTTTTCGAGCCAAAATGCGAAATGGTTGGGCAAGCCCGAGATTACTCTTTACCACAAGCCGTAGGGGAAATTGTCTGATGTTAGGAAATTTGATAGTATATATCTCCAGTTCCTTCCCTCGAAATTCTCCGGATAGGGTGTATTTCCCGAACCAATTGCAAAGCTTTGGAAAAATTTTACAAAATGTAGAATCCGCTATTGCTTTTAAATTCAGGTCCTGGGCGATCTGTTTCATCCTATTCGAAGATAAAATGTAAAACGAAACATCTAGAGCAAAAAATATGATCCGATTCCCAAGAAAATGAACATTCCAGCAATATCGGTTATCGAAGTGAGAAAAATATATGAACTTTGGGCGGGATCACATTTGATGCGCGTTAAAAATATCGGGATAAGTGATCCAGCAAAGCCGGATAGTCCCATATTGAGAATCATTGCCAAGAAAACCACCATCCCAACTTTTATATTTTGCGACCAAATCCCCGTCACAATGAGTGCGATAAAACCTATGACGATACCATTAAGGAATCCTTTTAAGGTTTCTCGAAGTACAACCCTTAGCGAATCCCCATTGTGATACTCGCCCAAGGCGAGTCCTCTGATTGAGATTGCCAATGTTTGGGCTCCAGAATTTCCACTTAGTCCAGTTATCATTACCATGAAAACTGCCAGCACTGTGCATTGGGCAATTCTTCGCTCGAAGATGTGAATAACGCCAGCCGTAACAAATGCAATACACAAATTTATCACCAGCCATGGTGTGCGCCTAAAAATGCTATAGGACACACTATCGTGAATACTTTCATCTCCACCTGCTCCATGCAACTTTTGGATATCCTCCGTTGCTTCTTCCCGCAAAATATCGATAACATCATCGTGGGTAACAATACCGATTAATCGGTGCTGCCCATCGACAACAGGCAGTGTGTTGAAGTGATTTTTCGCCATCATATGGGCAACTGTTTCCTTATTCTGCTCTAGGGAGCAAATGCCTTCGACTTCATTACACATCAGGTCCCCAATCTTGGCATGAGGATCGGTCCATAGCAATTTTTGTATGTTTAAAACTCCGACCAAATGTTTTTTATCGTCGGTGACATATAAACTTTCCACATTCTCCGCTACGTCTTTGTTTTCTCTCAAAAATTCAATGGCTTCGTCGACCGTCATGTCTATTTTCAGGGCGGCAACATGGGGGGTCATGACACCACCTGCAGTATTCGGGTCGTAGGTCAACAGGTTGCGAAGGGTTGTGGCAACCTGTGATGACATTTTAGCCATCAGCCGTTCCCTTACGTCATCTTCTAATTCGCCTAATAAATCTGCAGCATCGTCCGGTGCAAGGGAGCTCAAAATCTTTATGGCTTTGGCATCTCGCATTTCAGAAAT
>JAITET010000062.1 GCA_031281895.1 Puniceicoccales bacterium
CTAAAGTTGTTGGACAGGCAGACATGACCCTGGAAGAAGCCCGTAGGATTTGGCAAACGACAGCGAATGAAGTCGTTGGACAAATGAATGTAATTCCGGAAAAATCCCATAGATTTTCACAAAAAGTGGTGAATGAAATTGTTAGACAAACGAACATGCCCATAGAAGAAGTCCGTAGGTCTTTACAAATGGTTGTTGGAGAAATGGAAATAACTCCGGAAGAAGCCTGTGAAATTTGGCAAAGGATGGCAAACGAAGTAGCAGTAAATTGTTTCGATACTGCTGGTAATGTTGACGTCAAAAAGATCAAAGTATGGATGAATTTTTTCGGAAATGAAGGAAATTTCGCGGGAGAACCATCTCGTTTTATTCCCTGCATAAAATTCATGTGTTCCCAGATGTATAGGGTATGTGAATGTCTTTTGAATAACAAAAACAATGCAAGCGACCTACTGAACACTGCTAACAGTATCATCGTTTGGCAGCACGGACAATTCATTTTAGATACCGTGTCGCAGGGTAGACGACCACCCTTGAAACCCGCAGCGGCCATACTGGCATCTCTGTTCACTCCCCACAGGCAAAAGGAATTACCGACATGTGCAATAGATTCTCTTATTAACGAAGAAATCCAAAACTATCCGGAACGGCTGATACAAATATATATACAGATGTTGAGCGGTAACCAATTCATTTTCCCAAGTGGATGTGCAATTCAACAACAACAAATAGTAGATGGCTCCATCTCCATTGATTTAAAAAATGGTGGAGAGGGGAGAGATATTATATTTGAGGATATTGAAAGTGGCGACCGCACTAAAATTGACCAGCGAATAGCAAAGTGGCGACTAGAAGGGATAGAATATGTCAAATCGGCAGATCCAGCAGAAAAGTATAAACTTAAAATGTCGATACACAACATGAATGATGTGTTGTTTGTCCACTTCCTCTTAGCATCTAACTTCGGCAACAAGAAAATAGACCGCAATGATGACTTCGACACCATGCTGATATATACTGGGCATAGGAAATATGTCAAAACATATTCATCGGACATTCGAGTGGATGGATCAAATTTTTTAAACGGAATAGAAACATTAAAAAGACAAGCTGAAGTCCAACGGCGATTTGGACGCCACTACATGCGTGTGGCGACGAAATCAACTTCAGGAATACCCATTAATGGACATAATCTTTTGATTCATGCGGAGAACATTGACATCGATACCCTACTGACCATCGATCCGAATAATATGGAACCCGGAAAGGCATATGCCATCGGTGATCGCAATAATGGTGGTTATATTCATTCTCTCAATTTGAGAAATCATTCGACCAATCATGGTAGTTCTTTTTATTTGATTCCTGATATATCCCAGGATATTCCCCACCTAGCGATCAGGAAAATGGGCAAGCATGGACCCTATGAATTCGGAACTTTACGTGGATCCACATTCCAAAGAACTGACATATCAGATTTTTGGTTTTATACCTGCGATATCAAATTTCACGATGCACCCTATTGGGAGCAATTTGGGTTTTAGAAAATTCCCATCGCCTGTTCTTTCCTCTTCCACCTAAACCTATAGGGGTTGATCTAGCTGAGCGAATCTCTGAATCCTGCCATTGTTTCCGTTGTTTCTCCTCTTATTGGTGATGAGCTAGCATCTCTAGCAGTAGCTGCTAATAATTTACTAACCAATGCTCTCTCCAATCGTATGACAAGTGTCAAAGGTTGTCTCACCGATCCATTTATTCATGCCGTCTATGGCCACATACATCGGAATAATGTCGTCTCAGAATGTAGCTACAAGAACAATGCGTAGGTTTTATCCTAGGAATTGAAAAAGGCATGTTTGTGCAGACAAAAGTTGGAAATTGCAGGTAGAAAGTTGCAAGCAAAGGTGCCATTTTCAACGATGATGACTATGGCATTTTTTTATACTTTTCGCGATGCCCAGACTTTTGCTATGAGTTTTCGGTTGACGGTCAAATAGACTAGCACCGATAGCGTGACAGCTAGCACGATGGTAATAAGATCATCAATCCGCTGTCCAAAATGGCAATGTGTTTTTACGGCCATTTTTACAAAAAATGCCATGATGGCTATCCAAACGCATCCGTGAAATATGGTCATGTAGCTTCTGAATTCTGCCAAAATCGACCAACCTTTTAATTTCTTTTTCAACGACATGGACAGACATACCGTTTGCGTGATGGTAGCAAGAACATTGGCTAGGGCCAATCTTATACCCACGGAAATTCCAATGGGTTCAAAAATTTTCAAAAATATCAGGGAGAATGTTACGTTGACCATGAAAACTACAACCCCAACACAGGCAGGGGTTTTGGTATCTTTCAGCGAATGAAATCCTCGAATTAATAGGGAGGATGTGCCCGAAAATACCAAACCTATGCAGTATACCGATATGATCGGCAATATTTGGGAAATGTCATCGGGTGTAAACTTGCCATGGACAAAAAAGACCGATAAAATTTCTCTTTTCATCAAAAATATGCCCAGTGCCGAAGGCAACAAAATCCACACCATGGCGACTAAAGTTTTGTTGAATATTTTGTTTATGCTTGCTGCATCTGATTTTGAACTAACTGCCTTGGCTATGTTTGGAAAGAACACCGTTATGATTGCCCAACCAAAGATCCCCATCGGAAGTTCAGTCAATCGATTGGATAGATATATTAGAGAGACCGCTGACGTGCTAAATGTGTAGGCAATCCCACGGGATATGAAGAAATTAAATTGTTCCACCGCAGCACCAAACATGCCCGGCAAAAATAATTTCCAAACATCCGCCATATTTTCTTTGAGTTTTGGTACATTTGGATCAAGTTGCGGATACCAACCACATACAAATACGGATAGCAGTGGTATGGCCAATTGAATCATACCACCCAGCAATACTCCACCTATCAGACAATACACAAGCCGCAGGCCGCAAAGGCCAAAGCAATATCCACCCCATAGGGATAAAATCATCGATAGGTTCATCCAGATTTGATTAATGGATGATATGAAAAATCGTCCCATTACATTTAATACAACCGCAATCACAGCCGCCA
Organism: Puniceicoccales bacterium; assembly: GCA_031281895.1. GTDB lineage: Bacteria > Verrucomicrobiota > Verrucomicrobiia > Opitutales > JAIRKQ01 > JAIRKQ01. The sequence goes on from JAITET010000062.1 coordinate 3,082, forward strand.
GGCATACAAAAACCATGTAGGGCAAAAGTGCCATCGTAAATTTTAGTACCATACTCCATTTGGGGTTAATCAGCAACGGGTTGATAAAAAAAATAAGCCCATATGTGCCAACCAGTATTAGGGTAAAAATTATCACCAATCTAAGCATAATGTGGCTGAATAGCTTTAGCATGGAATCTTTGCCATGTTTAACGTAGTGCGATGACATTACCGGCATGATGGCAGAGGACAGAGCTCCTTCTCCAAGCAACCGCCGAAATAGGTTCGGCAAACTAAAAGCCAGTAGGAAAGCGGCCCCAATCTCCGACATGCCAAAGGATGCGAAAAATGTCATATCCCGCAGAAATCCCAGTACGCGCGAAAGAACAGTCGTGCTCGATACTATCGAAATATTTTTTAGTGTACTGCCGTTATTTTTTCCCATATATCAACGCATTTGGTTGCCTGGAATGTCCAGTTCTTCCCAACCTTCTAATCTCCACAATATCATTCGGCGTATTCATTTTATATAACCCAGGTACCTCGATAATTACCCTGGACCCTTCGGAAGGCTTAAGGAATTGAGAAAATGTTGCCAGCAATTCCTCCCCTCGATTTTCTACCATATTGTAAGGCGGATCAATGAAAATAATATCAAATTTCACATCACAGGTTTCGGCCCAAACGAAAACATCTTGGCAAAAAACTTTCGCATTGAAATTTCTAGCAGCGGACTTTTTAACACCCCTTATGTTGTTTTCAATCGCATCGACTGCCAAACGATTATTTTCTACAAAAACACAAGCGTCTGCCCCACGACTTAGAGCTTCAAGGCCGTAACTACCAATCCCTGCGAAAAGATCTAGGACGAATGCCCCCTGCGTTTTTGTTCCCAAAGACGAAAAAATTGCTTCCCTTAAAAAATCCGTGGCGGGGCGTAAATACTCAACACCATTTGGAACGGTTAATGGTATACCTCGTGCCTTTCCTCCTGTAATTCGCATCTGGTTCCCCATTGATCATTTTTTCGATGCCGTTGCAATCATATAATTGATATGTCCGGGCAAAGTTAGCCCGCGACACCGTTTGTTTACCTGCCATTGGAATTGCGCATTTGGGAAGCAACTGCCCGCTCCGCCTCCCGGAAAGCCTCTTTCTTCTTTAGGTTTTCACGTTTATCAAAAAGTTTTTTCCCTTTGCAAATGGCAATGTTTACTTTTACAAGACCACCTTTAAAAAAGATTTTCAATGGCAACACTGACATTTTTTCGCGTTCCATGGCAAACAAAAGCTTTCTTATTTCGCTGGAGTGGAGTAAAAGTTTCCGTGGACGCGTACGATTATATTCATCTGGTTCACAAAATTTGTACTCCGCAATGTTTACGTTGTATAAAAACAGCTCCCCCGTCCGATTGGGACGAACAAAGGAATCGCTGATTTGCGCATGGCCCATGCGTAGGGATTTTACTTCCGGTCCGAATAAAACAATACCCGCTTCAAACATTTCCCCAACGAAGTAGTCGTGAAAAATCTTCTTGTTACGGATTTCACAGGTACCTTTACTTGGGTTTGCGGATTTTTTCACAACCTTGAATCATTTATTTGCGAAAACATTATCAGTCGATCTCACTTGGTCCGAATATAACTCATAGGAAATTTTGCCTTCTATTATCTCCTTCAATACGACATCTTCCATGTCAAGTTTCTCCAATGAATCAACCAGCGGTTTAGAACCTGCCTTTAGCTGTTTAACCCGCCTAGACACAACATTTATCAAAATATTAGGCTCCCTAATAATTGCAGAGGCTGCCTTCAAGTAATCGTTTCTCATGAAAAGCTTTTATCAGAAATCAGTAAAAAATAACATGGAAAGGAAAGTCAACGTTTAATGTTGCATTTTTTAGCAAACTCAATTTATAGCGAACCTTTCACACATGTCACTTTCGGCGAGTAAATATGTACCACTGGCTCTTTCATTTTGCTTATCCTGTTTCCTTATGGTTCTCGGGCTCCCAGGACAAAGCGTTGCCATTGGAGCGATAGCCGACTCAATATTGACAAATACCGGGCTATCTCGCAATGTCTTTAGCATGCTCTACACCTGTTCCACCATAACAGGATGTTTTCTGCTATTGCCTGGGGGGGTTCTCGTAGACAAAATTGGCATTCGCAAAACAACGTTATTTGCCCTATCGGTGTGCACCATAGTATTTTTCGTATTGGGAAATATTCAATTTTTATGTGCGAAGGTTTCAAATTCTTCAACCGTTCGCTCTTGGTTTACGGTAGCATTTCTGTATTTTAATCTATCCGTTCTGCGATGTTTCGGCCCAAATATGTTTCCCATGCTGGGGCGTATGCAAATTGCAAAAGCTTTTGGTAAAGCACCGGGAATTGCCGTTGGATTAAGTGGAGCATTCTTTTCCATCGTAACGGGATATTGGCCAAGCATAATGCGGTTTTTGGCAAAAAATGAAAATTGGCAAAATGCGTACAAAACGCTGGGGATTGTTGGTTGTGTTGCCCTAGTGATATTTTTTATGCTATTCCATGATATTCAACCCGAACGCACAGCATTTGTTCAAAATCCTGCGAAACCATCGAAATATTCGGGTATAACATCTCAGAAAGAATTTTTACGAATGCCGATTTTTTGGGGTTTGATGTCGGTTCTATGCCTAACCTCATTCATAGGGACTGGAGTGACGGTACACATTTGTGATATTTTTCAAAAAAATGGGATCGACCCCCTAATTGCTATAAAAAGCTATAGATATATGGGATATAGTATTGTATTCGCTGGACTGCTGTTTGGACATCAGATTGATAAAAACAGGGTCAAAACATGTCTATTGATGTTACTTTTTTCACAATTTTTCGGACTAGTTGGGTTGAAGATTGCGCATACTATTTTCGGATTGATCACATATATCGTTGGTACGGGATGTTTTTGGGGAGGGTACGGTATCATTAGGCAAGTGTTATGGTCGAAAATATTTAAGGGAAGAGATACGGGGGCCATCCTTAGCGTGGCATATTGTACCTCAACGATTGCTGGGGCGATAGGAGTATCCGTTCTTAGCTTTGCCAAGACCCTAAGCGGGTCATATTTTTATTTGGTTTATGCGATAGAAAGCATACTTTTATGCATGACTTTTCTCACCATCGGAAAATTTCCCAAAGCAGTTTAGTCTCAGGACCTAAGAGGTAAAAATATTTCATTTATTTTAGATTTGAAATAATTTCATTTGACTAGTTTTCAGAGAAAGATCATAATGCATGGGTGAATTATTTGAATAACGACGATCCAGAGGGGTCGGCAAATGTGGAAAGATTTACTATGAAAAAGAATGGTTTTGGTAAAAATTTATGCCTGTTTTTTTCATTATTTACGATGCTAATACTAGTTGGCTGCGGAAAAGTTGACTTGTTGTCAAATCTGCCAGAAGAGGAAGCGAATGAAATTGTTTCTTTAATGCAACAGCATCATGTTTCTGTTGTCAAAAGGCCTGGTTTAGAGCTAGCATGGACCATTGTGCTGAAAAACTCCGATGAATTTTCCAAGGCGGAGAAAATTTTAAAAACCAATGGCTATCCCAAGGTACAATATAATACCATAGGGCAAGTTTTCCAGAAAAGCGGATTGGTGGCTTCTCCCCTAGAAGAAAAAGCAAGGTTCATGTATGCCCTGTCGGAAAGCGTTGCTTCGACGTTGAATAAAATTCCTGGAGTCTTGACATCGCGTGTTCACATAGTATTGCCGGAAAATGATCCCTATTCCGATGCAGATACCGAAGCATCGGCTGCCATATTTTTGACCTATAAAGTTGGTTCGAGTTTGGATGAATCGGTACGAGAAATCAAATATCTTGTGGCAAATAGTGTCCAGGGCTTGGACTACGATAGGGTATCAATTGCTTTGTTCCCGGTAGCGACCGAAGACAGCACAACCGACGATAATAATTTCGAAACAAATGTGAATGTTTTGGGACTTCGAATGGCCAGTGATGCAGCGACAAAATTTCTTACCATAGTTATCATCCTTGGTGTATTACTACTGTGTAGCATAGGAACTGCTGCGTTTTTCTTTTTCGAGTCCAGAAAGAGCAAAAAAACTACTGCGGCTTCTAAACCTACCCCCAATAGCCCTGTAGTCGTACAAAACGATACGAAAGATGTTAGTGACCTTGACGAGGAGCCGGAGGCTACACCGGAAGAGACTACGCAAGAAGAAAAATAGATAGAAATTGCAAATGGTTGAAATAGCTGAAAGTCTAAAAAACATCATAACGACCGATTTTCAATACTTCAAAAATTGGTATGATTTTAATTTTAATGTGGAAACATACCTACCGGTCCAGGAGTTTGAAAAAGTCTTTAGGGTGTATGGTAAAAACATTTTTAACATTCTTTTAACATCAGGGTACGCCCAAACAGACTTTCGGAGGAATTTATTAAAAATACTGGATTTGAAAGATTCCGTTGACTACGACATTTGTGCAAGATCGGTAAAGCTGGTAATACACAACAAAGAGCGTTTGGTCCAAGCAATGAAGGTTGCAGGAGCCATATTTCATCATGAAGATGTAATAAAAATAATTGGCAAAAATGAATTAAATGCACTAATAGAATTCACGGGACAAGGAGTCTATTCATTCATAGTTAGGAGAGGGATGGTTCTGTGGAAAATGTTACCGAACCTAAAAATTAAAACTGTAAAAATGCCACTCACTCAAAAGATTACCTCATCGGGCAAGTGTATACTAAGCAATGCCCTGGTCGGGTTGCCCGACGAAGTAAAAAAGAGATTGGAATTGATGCTCGGAGAACATTTTGACATTCCTTCAAAATATGATGAAGTTACAGTAAATAAGTGTTTAGAGCTTATAGAATTCTCTCTGAAAAAATTAAATGACGAAAATCATACCGGATAATATACTATGGGAATCGCAAACATTTACGAAATTTCTATTGGCAACTTTGACTTAAAGCAATCGGGAAAAGTTTTGAAAGCCAAGTCGTATGCCAATTTTATAGCTGGCAAAAGCATGCTCACTACAACGAAAAAGAAATGTGAGGAGATTTTACAAGAAGCTAGTCGAAAAAGTGACCAAATCGTCAAGAATGCTGAAACAAAGGCCAATGAAATAATCGAACAGGCGAAACAAACAAAAAAGCAGAAAGAGGAACGGGGATATTCCGAAGGATTTGAAAATGGAAAGCAGCAAATTTCCAATGAGATGATGAATTTTGTTTCGAAGAGTGCAAACAGCTTTTCAAGACTCGAAGAAGATGTTGTCGAAGTTGTTAAATCTGCCCTGCGGAAAATTATCGGTAAAATTGATAAGACCGAATTGATTGTCAATGTTGTAAGGAATTCATTGCAAAAAATTAAAACACAAAAGCAGGCAACCCTGAAGGTTGCTCCCGGAGAAGCACAAGTATTGCGCGACAAGGTACAAGATTTAACCAAAGATACTCCTGTTTTGGAATTTTTAGACATTTGTGCCGATACACATCTTCAGCCAGGCTCATGCATTTTAGAAACTGAGTTGGGGGTAATAGATGCAAGTATCCCCGTTCAATTAACTGCCATAGAAAATGCTTTATCAAAAGCGAAATCGCGATAGTTATGGATAAGGAACAAGACAATTATAATCCCTTTGGATACATAGCAGAGCATCTCGAACAAGAGATAGAGGATTCTACCCTTATCCAAGTCAAAGGGAAGGTCATTCAAGTTGTTGGTACAATCATAAAAGCATCCGTACCAGGCGTCAAAATAGGAGAACTATGCCTTTTAAAAAATCCCTGGGAGGAAGCGGAATTGATGGCAGAGGTGGTAGGGTTTTCTCAACAGGCCACAATTTTAACCCCGATTGGAGATATTCGTGGGGTCTCGTCGACTACGGAGGTAATCCCAACCGGTAGAGTTCACATGGTTCCTGTGGGAGATAATCTGCTCGGTCGAGTAATAGACGGGCTAGGTCGGCCCATCGACGGAGATAAAAAGGGGCCCCTTGAAACTACAGATTTTTATCCAGTCTACAGTGATCCACCAAATGCAATGCTGAGAAATCCAATCGACAAACCACTGGCGTTAGGTGTGCGGGCTCTCGACGGACTGCTGACGTGTGGCGAGGGACAAAGGATGGGTATTTTTGCCGCCGCAGGGGGAGGTAAAAGTACACTTCTGGGACAAATTATTAGAAACACTGAAGCTGAAATCAACGTCCTGGCACTAGTTGGGGAACGTGGCCGTGAGGTACGAGAGTTTGTGGAAAAAGATTTGGGCGAAGAAGGATTAAAACGATCCGTGCTAGTCATTTCTACCTCCGATAGGTCGTCGATGGAACGCTTGAAAGCAGCCTATGTTGCAACTGCCATAGCCGAATACTTTAGGGATAAGGGGAAGAGGGTGCTGCTCATGATGGATTCTGTCACCCGTTTTGCTCGTGCACAACGCGAAATCGGGTTGGCAGCAGGAGAACCTCCCACCAGGCGTGGATTTCCTCCCTCTGTTTTTGAAACACTACCGAAATTAATGGAACGGGCAGGCCAATCGGAAAAAGGATCAATTACGGCTTTGTATACCGTGCTCGTAGAAGGAGATGATATGACGGAACCGATAGCGGACGAAACAAGGTCCATATTGGATGGTCACATTATCCTGTCAAGAAAACTAGCAGGGATGAATCATTATCCAGCCATAGATGTTCTATTAAGCGTTAGCCGTGTTTTTAATCAAGTAACAGATGAGCGGCACAGAAAGGTTGCATCCAAGTTAAGGACAATCTTATCCAAATATCAGGAGGTTGAACTGTTGGTCAGAATTGGAGAATATAAGCGTGGTGCTGATAAGATTACCGATGAAGCAATCGATAAGATAGAAGCGGTTAATAATTTTTTGCGACAAGGATTACATGACCGCGATGATTTTAAAACGACAATAGATAAAATGGCACAAGTTGTTGGATTATAATGGCGAAGTATGTTTTAGA
>JAITET010000090.1 GCA_031281895.1 Puniceicoccales bacterium
CTGTTTTTTTATTGCTTTTAAGTGCAAAACTTTTTTGATGCAAGAAAGATTGTGCTCAGGTGGTGGAATCGGTAGACACGCACGCTTGAGGGGCGTGTACCTATGGTGTATGGGTTCGAGTCCCGTTCTGAGCACCATGTATCGTGTATCGGGGCGTAGTTCAATCTGGTAGAGCGCTTGCTTTGGGAGCAAGTTGTTGTCGGTTCGAGTCCGGCCGCCCCGACCATAAACATTAGTACAAATCTCAAAATAAAACCGGGGATTTTGCACGACGTTTCCTGTGCCGAAGAAGTGTTGGCTGGCTGCATAGGGATAGTGATCGGCGCAACACTTTTCCGTTTTCGCTCCCCACAATCCGCTTATTCTGCATATTTGCGCAGCTATTATTGACTTCAATTTGGGTCCCTTGAGATTCGCGTAAATAAATTACCTTGTCCCAATAGATTTTTTGTAGGCATTTAGGGTTCCGGCGATGGAATTTTCGATGACTAGGTCTGCAATGAATATGCGAATTCCGGCGATGAGATCGTCAATATGTTCGACGGAAACGGATAGCTTTCTTCCCAAAATTTTTTCAAAGTGAGACCGTAGGGATTCCATGCTAGAACTAGATAAAGTGCCACAGTGTTCAATTTTCATTGATGTTTGAGTGACAAACTTTTCGAGGGCAGCCAAATATGCACATAGTACGGATTTTAGGCCTCTCCCTTCATAAATTTCCTTTAAAACCGTAATTACACCACACACTCTTTCGGCGTCCAACAACGAGTCCTTTCCTAAAGAGAGCTTGACCAATTTGGGCACCAACAACTGTAATCTATGATTTTTCATCGCAAATTTTCCAGCATCAGCGCTTTTTCAGCCGATAGAAGGTATCGGCTTCTTTCCTCGGCAGTCAATTGTGCAGATAACACGCTTTGAGAAATATCGACCACAAGTGTTCCGATTTCCGATTTGGCATCTTTGAGCATTTTATCATGCTGCAGGGCAATTTCTTTTTTAGCACTTGATACCATGTTATCCGCCAACTTGCGAGATTCCATCTTTTCTTGCTCCAAAAGAACTTTAGCATTATCTCTAGCTGACTGAACTATTTCCTCCGCTTCTTTTTTCATGGACGCAATTTTTTCGGCACGTGAGTTTTCAAAGGCGGAAACTTCCTTCTGCATTTTATCGGCATAGACCAGTCCAGACTCTATTTTTTCACGCCTTTCGGCCATTACATTGATGACACTTTTGAAGCCAAATTTATACAGTAAAAATGTTACAAGCAAAAAATTCAGCGACTGGATAAGCAACAAATGCCAATCAACGCCGAATTTATTCAAAAGACTACCAACATCAACCATAGCCAATAATCACACTAAGCCACTATTCACGGACCAATCAAAGGAAATTAGGCACTATGAAAAAAACAATGCATAGAATGCAATAGCTTCTGCCAAAGCCATGCCAAGAATGGATTGCACTAAAATTTTACCAGAAGCACCCGGATTTCGCCCTACCACATCAACGGCCTTTGTCCCGATGCAGGTAACTCCTATGGCGGCAGTGGCACAACCAAACGCTTGGACTAATCCTTTGGCGATATCACCGGTCAATTCAGCTATTATACTCAACATATTTTCCCTTTCTTAAAAATTTCATCCATGGGCGTGATCTTCCTGATTGCATACTAGCCCAATGTAAACAGATGCTAATAGTGTAAAAACAAAAGATTGTATAATTGCAACAAGAAATTCTAAAAAGTAAAACGGCAATGGAATTAGGTAAGCTATATAATTTACAATCGGTATGTTTTTCAAAACACTGGGAAAGCCATACATGTTGTGCAATAAGTTTTCGCCACCAAAAGTGTTACCAAATAGCCTGAAAGACAATGAAACAATTCTACAGAGAATTGAAATACACTCTACCAGTCCAACGGCTAGAAAAAGAACACCCAGTCCTCCATATATTGCCGATGAAATTTCGGATTTTTCAGCCTTGTTTCCGAAAATTTCAAAACATACACCCTTTACACCGGTACATCGAATACCAAAATATCCCCAGGCAAAAAAAGATACCAAGGCCAGGGCCAAGGTTGTATTTAAGTCGGAATTTGCAGGTCTAAAAAATGGCCTAAATTCACCGTTTACATTGATTCCCACGCTTCCAATACCGGGCAATAGGCCGCAGACATTTTGTAGTAGAATGAAAAAGAAAATACCGAGCAAGTAGGGGAAAACCATCCGGAATGCTCTATTTCCTATAATTGGTTCGATAATTCCATGTAATCCTTCAATAATAGACTCTATTATTGCTTGTCCGGTGGATGGGATGACTTTTACTCCCCCCCGTAGGGTAAATCGCACCAAAAAAATTATTAGCATTGAAATTATCCATGTTAGGATAATGGAGTCCGTTATGACGAACTTACCGATTGCAAACACCACCGCCGGCGAAGAACTAACACCTTCCCCATGGCCCGCACAACATGCTACATTTGGTAATAGCACAAAACCCGTAAGGACCAGCACCAATCTAGCAAAACAACTTTTTAACGTTCTAATCACCGATAACCAATGTCTTCCCTATGAAAAACATTTTTCCCAAAATTGCAATCCAATACGAATTTTCAGTTCAAATATCTAGGGTACGTTTACCGTGCAATTGTGTATTTGCGTGCATGCATGCCCAATAGGTTGCAACGTGGCTGGGTCTGGATATAAAAACGAAATTTAGCTATAGGGTCGCAATGCAAAGGTCTAGACATTTTTTCCATTCATCAAGTGCAGTCTTAACTACTTGAACTTGTGGATCGTTTCTCCATTCTTCCAATTGTGTTTGTAAATAGTTCCACCGGATGGAGTGGGCACCAAAGAAACCGTCCCGAATAATTTTATCGGTTGCATTAAAAATTTGATTGACTGCAAAATTAAACACCACCCGGACTTCATCGTTTTCCATACAATTTATTTCATAAGTAACCGCTTGCTGTTTTCCCTGAAGCTCTCGCCTAAGTATAGGGTTTAAATTTTTCAATTGCCTGATCGTTTCTTGCGATTGCCTGATTGTTTCTTGCGATTGTTCGATTACTTCTTGCGATTGCCTGATTGTTTCTTGCGATTGTTCGATTACTTCTTGCGATTGCTCGATTATTTCTTCCGCCGCCGTGAGCTTCTGTGTGAGTTTCTGTTTATCTACTTCAGATCCTCCAGTTATCACCGTTAGTATGCGATAGAATAGCCTGAATGGCTGAGTAATAATCATCCATGCTATAACAGGGATAGCCTTGAGCGTGAATTTTTCATTGGCCGCACAATATTCCCTGAGTACGGGTATTATCACAAAAATAAGAACAAGGGATATTGTGATGACAGGGTGTGCGACGGCCAATGACCATGTGAATTTACAAAAATCGACCACCTTGCCTGCCAAAAACTTAACAAGCAGAATTGCAAAATGACTAGCTTGTTTCACGACCTCCCCTAACGTTCTAGCATTCCTACCACTAATATCCTTGGAAATAGGGTAACCCGCTTGAGTTAAATAAGTTCCTAGGACAGAGCTTATTGTATTCCATCTCCCAATTACCGATTCAGCTAATTTGGCTCCCCAACCTATTGTTTGATTCTGATTTACACCATCCATACTCTTCTCTTTTTTGCTATTTATATATTTTTATGTTTTAAAAACCTCCCAAAGTCAAGTATTTTTATGAAAATTTTCACTTCTTCTCCTCTATAAGAAAAGGATTAAGAATATGACCATGGCGATTTGGTCGTGGTTGAATGAAAGGGGATGTGGCTTTTTAAGTTCCCTGCCAAATGGGCACGGAATTGGATATTTTGGCAAATAGTCCTAGGATTTTATTAGATTTTTAGCAGCATCCGGAATGAAATATTGGCAGCTGTGCCCATTAAATCCGACGAGCTATGGAGATTCCCCCTACCAAAGCCCATCCGCCTTTGCGGGCAATCTCTATTCCATCGATTTGCAAAGCCTCGTCGGGAAAGAATTACGGCACCGGAGGATTTAGCTATAGGGTCGCAATGCAAAGGTCTAGACATTCTTTCCATTCATCAAGTGCATTCTTGACTGCTGTAACTTGTGGATCCCTTAACTCTGTCAACATTTCTTGTAAATAGTTCCACTGGACGGTGCAATCGTCGGAGCGAGGGTCCTGATCATTAAAAATGTCACTGGTGAACACAAATAATCTACCGATTGTATATTCAAGTACTGTTTTTATATCGTTATTCCCCACCCCATTAACCGCATCACTAACCGCTTTCTGTTTTCCCCTAAGCTTTGTCAGAAGCTCGGGTTTTAATGACTTTAATTGCCCGATTGTTTTTTGCGATTGTTCGATTACTTCTCGCGATTCCTCGATTTCATGTTGTGCTTTTGCTAATCTCTGTCCAGCCCTTAACCTATCCACTTCAGTTCCCCCCGTTATCACCGTTAGTATGCGATAGACCAACCTGAATGGCCGAGTAATAATCATCCATGTCAACACCAGGGGAGTCTTGAGCGAGAGCCTTTCGTTGGCTGCACAATATTCCCTGAATACGGGTATTATTACAAAAACAAGCGCAAAGGCTGTGGCAATAACTGGATGCGCAACGGCCAGCGACCATGCAGATTTGCCAAAAACAAGAACCTCGCCTGCCAGAAGTTTAGCAATAGGCATTGCAAAATGGCCAGCCTGTTTTGCACACTCCTCTACCGTGCTAGCGTTCCTATCAGCAATATTCGTGAGATTAATGCCTCTTTGATTTAAAATATTTCCTACTTTAGGTTTTATGAGGGTATTCCATATGTTAGTTACCGATTTACTAATGTTTGCCCCGTAATTTGTTACTTGGTTTGCTACTTCTGTCATGTTTTTCCTTTTTTGACTACGGAGTATGAATTGTGTGAAAATTTTCACAAAAGTAAACAATTTTGCAAAATTTTTAAAATTTATTGTTTTCCATCCGAAAAGGATTAAAAATATGACCATGGCGATTTGGTCGTGGTTGAATGAAAGGGGATGTGGCATATTTTTACACATAAGTTCCCTGCCAAATGGGCACGGAATTGGATGTTTTTGCAAACCGGCCTATGATTTTATTAAATTTTTAGCAGCATCCGGAATGAAATATTGGCAGCTGTGCCCATTAAACCCAACGAGCTATGGAGATTCCCCCTACCAAAGCCCATCCGCCTTT
>JAITET010000019.1 GCA_031281895.1 Puniceicoccales bacterium
GCAGCTATGTTGGCAAATTTTGCTGCTTGAATAAGAGGTGCTCCGGCGGCAAGTGCTACCGTCAGGCAAGCAATTGACGTATCTCCAGCCCCTGAAACGTCGAAAACCTCCCTGGCATATGTTGGGATGCGAAGTATTTGCCTATCCGTGCCTCGTACGAGCATGCCATCCGTGCCGAGGGTAATTACTAGGTTTTTTGGTGAGTATTTACCGCATATTATGTCACAGATTTTTTCCAAAGGCGGTTCCTCATGGGGTTCTATTTCAAGCCCTGCGAGCTGAACAGATTCCGCTTTGTTTGGGGTAATGAGCGATACGCCGGAAAAGTTTAACCTATTGATAGGTTTGGGATCCATCGCAATGAAAACATCTTCCCCATTGGCCCCATGGATGAATTTTGAAACATTGCGATTTGAAATTGTTCCCTTGGCATAGTCGGACAAAATTACCGCATCTACTCCTTTAATCTTTTCACAAATTTCATCCACCAGAGTGTCATCTGCTATTTCATAGTGCGGCTTTCTATTTTCACGGTCAATGCGGCATAGCTGTTGCCCCCTAACCACAACACGAGATTTTGTAATCGTATCGACAGTCGCACTTGTAAATTTTGGATCAAAGTGAATTTTATTTTCCCGAAACAGACTTTTTGTCAGTTCTCCCATGGAATCCATACCGATTTTTCCAACAATTTCCGCATGACATCCCAGTTTGGCAACATTGAGTGCCACATTGGCAGCAGCCCCAAGGGTATATTTGTCATTTTCAACAACGACGACAGGGACAGGAGCTTCCGGAGAAATTCTTACCGTATCACCAATCACATAGTGATCCAACATAATATCTCCGATAATCAACACTCGAAGTCCTGAAATTTTTGCCAAAAGATCTTTCATCACACCATGAAATCACATTCGCCTTCGACTTACAAATATAAAAAGTTGAAATTTTTGACCAGTGTTTTTTCAATGGAAAAACTTTTTATATTTGAGGTTATCTTGAATTTTTTTGAAAAATTTTCGAGTTTTGTCAGAAAAAATTTTTCGAAAACCTTTATAAATGGATATAGAAATTTTCTAGGAGAAATGGCAATTGCCAGCTCAATGGCACTGCCCCGCTTCAGGGTTCCCAGCTTAGCTCGTTTCCCCCACCACAGCCATTCGAATAGCGGTTCTATGCAATAGGGGAAATATTTTTTACCATTGAGAATTACCGTATCAGAAATCTTCCCGCAGCACCAAATTCTGTCTCGTTGATCCATGAAGCCATATAGCCCCGTATGGGTAAATCCAGATGAAACTGAAGTTTTAAAAACGATTTCACCGAAATGTCCAAGGGGCAACATTTCATAGCTATGTCCGAAATCATTCTTTTCGGAAATCTGTATTATTCTAGCATCAAAGTTTTCCTTCACGTACCCCAAAACAATTCCTGCCCCACAACATTGTAAAATCCAGCATCGATCACGGAATTCTTTCGGAGATAGATGAAAAAACGGAAAGCTTTTGTAAATTTCATCGGCGATGCTGCGAAAATCACGCATTGCTAAAAAATATTTCAATCGTGTCCCCATAGACATTGCCAAGCGATTTGCCAACATTGGCAACAAAAGCTTGTCGGGCAATGGAAAAATTCATTAAATTGTGGCCTTAATTTTCGAATGTTGCAAACCAACGATAAAAGTTTATCCCAATACTATGAATACATTCGCAGCGAACGTAGATTTTCGCCCGCTACTCTGACCACCTATAAAAACGCCATTGAGGTGTTCATTGATTGGAAATTTCAGAAAGGCACCATTGATTTTTCAACGGTATCCCACCGGGACTTACAGGATTTCATCATCGAGGAACAGAGAAATCGGAAACGAACGACGGTCCACAATCACATTTCTGCCCTGCGCTCATTGTTTGGATTTTTGTTTGAAAATAAATACCTAGAAACAAATCCTTCCCTCGAGTTAATTACTCCGAAACTTGAAAAGACATTGCCAAAAATTTTTACACTATCTCAGATAAAAAGCTTACTGTCAGCGCCATTAGCCGCCTTAAATAATGGCAGAATTACACGGCAGATTGCGTTTCGCGATATTATGATCTTAGAGCTTTTCTATGGGGCAGGGCTACGCATTAGTGAACTTAGAAATATCAAATTCGACGACATCGACTTTGACAGTTGTGTGTTAAAGGTTGTCGGGAAACGGAATAGGGAGCGTCTATGCCCATTCCCTGTTGCAGCAGGCAATGCCATAAAACAATATTTAAACATTATCTGTGCCACGCCATCACAAAAGCAACTTCTTGAACATAATGGAAAGCTGCTTACCGTCCGAGAGATACAGTATCGGTTAAAATTTTATTTGCAGCTATCGGGCCTTCCCATGGATTTATCACCCCACAAAATTAGACATTCCTACGCAACCCATTTGCTAAATGCAGGTGCAGATCTGCGCCTGTTACAGGAATTGCTTGGCCATACCAACCTTTCCTCCACCCAGATCTATACCCACATCGATTCGTCGAGGATGAAAAGTGTTCACAAAAGCTGCCACCCACGGGCATGACAAAATCATGGTCTCTTTGGGAAAAATACAAAAATAGGTCAATACCTTTTTGCTTGCCAAGATTTTGTCACGTCGATATAAAGCCTCCCATGATTGATGGCACGAATGATACTACCATACTCGATATTATGTCCTCAGACAGTGGTTTAAAGTTTAGCATTGTTGCTATTATAAAACTTGTCGAAGCAAAATTAGCCAAAAATAATACCGAGTATTTGTCTATTACCATTGGAGACAAAAATGCCACGTGTCTGTGTAAAGTCTTCGGCAGTTCTTCCATGTATAACTTTTTTAAAACCGTAGAGCCCGGAACAATAGTACTCGTGGAAGGGATCACGAGGAATTACAAGGGTGTATTTTCTCCGGACATAACATTTGCACGCATTCTGAGTGATAATGAAATTGCCCGTGGCGATTATCTACAAAAGGTGACCATCTGTGCCGATGAGGGTATGGAGACTTTAAAGAATGAATTAAGTGGAATGATTGCGACCATTGACGATGAAGGACTCAGATTGGTCGTCGGGGAAGTAATCAAGGAACTTGGGGAAGATTTTTACAATAAGGCCGCTGGAATTTCCATGCATCATGCCTATAAGAATGGGTTATTGGAACATACGGTTCACACCGCCAGAGCAGGGAAAAATCTCTTGCCCCTATATCCTTTTGTGGACCACGACATTGCCATGGCGGGCTTACTATTGCACGACATAGGAAAGGTTTTAGAATACACAAGTGACGAGGTTCCCCAGCGGACGAAAATAGGCATTTTGCAAGGACACTTGGTTCTTGGCTACAGGCTCATTCGAAAGGTTGCCATCCAAAATAAATTAAACGGTGAAATTTTGGAACGCCTTGAACATATTCTTTTGAGCCATCACAATGATCCTGAATTTGGAGCTGTTGTGCGTCCTGCCACTCCAGAGGCAGTATTTGTTGCTCTAATTGACAATCTAGACGCCAAAATGGGAATGGTGGAGCAACTGTTGCGTTCGACCCCAAGTAAAAATGTTTTTTCCGACTTCCACAAAGGGCTGGAAGGGAAGTTGCTTGTTATGCCCATTGATTCATCCATCGATGGAGAATTGAATTAGCTGTGCCCCACGGACTGCAAAAATTTCTACATGAAAATACTGCCATCGTCAAATGCGATGAAAATGGTCTCGTGGCTGTGGAAAAACCATGCGGTGTTTTGTCACACCCAAATGCGGGAAACGACCCATCGGATGCTCTTTTTCGGTGTCCCTACGATTTTGACGAACAGGCCTATACTTGCAAAGGATTCGGCAAGGTATATTTACTTAACCGTTTGGATGCTCCAGTATCTGGAGTGATTTTGGTAGGTTTAAACCCAAAGGTCGCGGAAGCCGTAAAAATTGCCTTCGAAAGCAAAAAAGTTTTTAAACAATATGTAGCCTTGGTCAAAGGATATCCAAGGTACAAAAATGCCGTTTGGCGTTCTCGTTTGGATAAAAATTTTATCGGGAAATCCATAAAAATGTCGCCGGGAAGTGGATTTTTCGCGGAAACGAAGTGTTTCTTGGTCGAATCCTTCCGCCTATGTGGCGTAACCCTAAGCATTTTAAATTTGTTCCCTGTTACTGGACGAACCCACCAACTGCGCGTGCATTGTTCCCAACATGCATTGCCAATCGTGGGGGATGAAACCTATGGTGATGCCAAATTCAATGCGGTATTTAAAAAAAACTACGAAAGTTACCGCCTTTTCCTTCATTCCGAAAAAATTTCTTTGACCTATGTGCTAGGAAGGAAGATTTTTACATTCCATGCCCATAGCTCAATCAATTTTGTCGAACTTTTAAAAAATTTTATAGGGAATCATATCCGCAGTTCATCTTAAAACACCCATCAATCGCAGTGAAAGGTGAATTTTTTCTAAAAAAGCCATTGCTTATTTTTAAAAAAAATTTTCCATAGGTAAATAGATGACACTACACGTATTAGGACATCCTCTTGCAAGTAAGATTTTGACGGATTTGCGTGACAAAAATACTCCGGCAACAAGATTTCGTGAGTTGGGAAAGCAATTGACATATTTCCTATTGATTGAAGCAACCCGAGGACTAAAAACCAAGCTGAAAAATATAGAAACTCCATTGGCAGATTTCGACGGTACAGACTTGGGACAGTCGATTGTCGTTGTGCCAATTTTGAGGGCAGGATTGATCATGTTGCAACCGGCCATAGATATACTACAGGATGTTTCCATAGGATATATTGGCATGGAACGCGACGAAACAACGGCGTTGGCTCGAACGTATTATTGCAAATTACCAAACCTGAATGATAAGTTTGTGGTTGTGATTGACCCCATGTTGGCTACAGGCCATTCGGCCGAGTTAGCCCTTGAAACTGTACTCCAGCAAAATCCTAGCAACGTTGTCATGGTTTCCATGATTGCAGCTCCGGAAGGGATAAGATATTTGGAAAATCTATTCCCTGCCATTCCAATTTATACGGCTGCGGTCGATGAAAGATTGGATAAGCACAAATTTATCTTTCCAGGACTTGGAGATTTTGGTGACCGGGCATACGACACAAACTGAAATGATGATATTGAAGAAAATAATAAAATTTTGCGATTTCACAGATCGGGTGATAATCAAGTGTCTGTTGGAGGGTATTTGTGTTGGTATATTTTCATTTTTAGCCATGTTAGCCGCATACGTATCAGGTGTGTGCAAATATAACATTAAATTATTTAGGGCGAAACGTGATGATACAAGTATCCATTAGGCAATGGATCCTAATGCTAGCAAGCATGGTCGCATTGATGTTTGTGGGGAGCACATTAATGTTTGACACTAGTGGTTCCCTGAAAAATGATCATTCTGGGACCCAAAGTGGTGCTTTTCACCTAGTCTGCCATTGCAAACAATTTCTATTGTTCGTGCTTTTGATATCCTGCTGTGCGGCGAATAGTCTACAGAACTTTATCGGTTTGTTGACAATCGTGTGGAGTGTTTCCCTATTGGTATGTGGATATGGGGACACAAGATATGTCGCTAAAAAATTTGTAGCCTGCCATTGTTTGGCCATCGTTTTGTGTGCCTGCGCAGACATATTATACAAAAGAATAGGGTGGTGTACCTGCCCGATCCTATTGCATATCCTTGGATTTGGACTACTAATGCCCGTATACCCACTGAGCAGCTGGATCGATTCCTTTTTCTCACGGGCCCCATCACTATTTTTAAGTACCTGGTTGATCATCATACGCCCCGCTGTGGTTTCGTTCTTTCTATCAACCATGGGGCCGCTGCTTGCCATGAGAGAAAATACTTCAATTTATTTCCTTTTGTCCATAATGGTGTATGGCTCACTGGGATTCGTTCCCATTCTATTTTTTCCCAAGGAAAAATTGCGGACCCTAACGGCATATATAGCATGCTGGCAAGGTGGATATATTTGGCTCTTTACCATGTACTTGCCGGTAAAAATGTTTGATCTGATCACGCTTTTAGCCATTACGCAGGGAATCTTTATGGCCATTATCATACAAGCTACAACCGTCCTATACAAACACGCCAAGTCCGATTCCCTCAAAAACCTTAAAGAACTATTTGAATCGAACTATTTTGCCGCCATTTTTATAATGTCTGCCATGGTGTTTTTGACAATTATGCCGCTTATTTTTGTTTATAAAAAGTCCATGTCCCCGTTGCCGCATGCCTTTGTCTATCAAATATTGGCCAGTATGGTATTGCCCACGATGTTCAATCTAAAAATTTACAAGTTAATGGGCAAATCGTCCCTTAAAGCTGATGAAATCTCATCGTAAAGACAATGGTTGCATCCAAAATAGCTATTTTCCTCGATAGGGATGGAACGATCATCGCCGACAAAAATTATCTCAAAGACCCAAATGGCGTTGAACTGCTACCTGGGGTAAGTGATGCCATTTCAAGTTTAAAATTGGCCAAATGCATGCTGTTCCTATTCAGCAATCAGAGCGGAATAGGGCGAAGGATAATTTCCATGGATGACGTATCCAGGTGTAATTTGCGCATGATGGAGCTTCTCGGCCACGGATCGAACATATTCGATGCAATCTGCATAGCTCCGGAATCCCCCGATGATATTTCGGTTTATAGAAAACCATCTCCAAGGTTTATAGTCGAAATGATAAAAAAATTTGACCTTTCGAAGGAAAATTGTTACATGGTGGGGGACAAAGAAAGTGACATTCTTGCCGGCATAAATGCGCAAATAAATGCAATTTTGATTGTGGCCGATGGCGGAACAAAAACATCTTTTCTCCCACATCAAGAAAACAAAAGTACTAGGGTTTTTCCTTCACTTTTGGAGTTTTCGAAATGGTTGCTTGGTGAAACATCCAGCGGAACTCAAAAATAGAATTATCTAAAAGTAAAATTATTTTGAGGTTAGTCAAAGCACAAAAGAGTGTAAAAGGAGGAAGATTGGAATCGATTTTCTGAAGGTTTGCTAATTTTCTATGATTTTTTAAAATTTTTGTTTCTATTTTTACAATTTCTATTATAATTTAGTACCATGAGCATTCAGAACGAAAATTCCTATGGCGATGTTAGAAGCCTTATTCGAGATATAGGCAAGGAAGCCATACAGAAAAAAGGAAACAAGATAGTTAAGGATATAAAACTAGCTACCAAAAACTACACAATCGAAGCGGACTTCAACCCTCGAACTCGGGAGATATGTTATAAAATGACATCTTTAAATACCCGCAAAGTAGAGGGATCAAGTGCAAAAATACGGGAATTCAAAGAGACACTAGGTCTTTTGGGTGGAAGAAACATAGAGGAAGTTGAACATAAGATGGCTAACAAATTGCATAATTATTCAAATATGACGGATTGCCTAAAACACCATGTTAAACATGCTAAAAATGAAGAAGTCATTAAAACTGCATACATCAATGGACAAAAATACAAAGTCAAAATTGGTGCCAAGGGGAGCAATGGTGTAGTATCAATAACATTGATGGCTTTGGATGAAAGAGGAAAAACTATATTGGAAAAAACATTTAGTTGTTCTAATAATAGAATAGACGAAACAGGAAAAGCTGCATTGAAAAAAGTATCTGTACGTTCAAATGGTAAAGCCAAAAAAACAATTACCACGTTTGAACAAGAAGCACATGCAAAATTAGCAAATGTATTAGAAAAAAATGAGCGGGCTCTTGAGGAAGTTGTGGGAATTTTGACCAGTCCATCCCCTGATACTGCAAAAGCCATCAAAATCATGGAGAAATGCAGGAAGGAAATTCTTGACAAATATCCTACCTCTGATCAGGGCAATAAGGATATAGGGGAATGCATGACGCATATTAATAATCTTATGAAGGAAATGGAATCTGGGGGAAAAACCACCACCACCGCTGCTGAAGCTTTGAAGGGATATACACAAGAGTTTAAAGCTGCGGTCCTAGGAAAACGCATTTCGAATCTTATGGAAGTCATAAAAAGTTCGAAAGTTTCAAAGAGAAAAAAGCTAGAAGCTCAGAAAGAGCTTGCTGAAATAGCCGATCTGGTACTAAATTCTGACAATTTAGACTTTACAAGAGCCATGGGAGCACTAGTTGGTGGTTCGATGTATTTAGCCGTAAAGCATGGTATTGTTGCACTCGCCAGCAAAGACAAGGGCAAAAAATCAGAATTGATGGAAGGTAGCCGTAAAATGTTTGATTCCTTTAAAAATGAAGGGAATCCAGAAGCTAAACAATTAGCTATGATAAAGCTTGGTTTTTTGTACACAGCAGGTTTCTATGAGGGGGATTCATTGGGTAAAGAAATCGCAGAAGTTGCTCAAAAAGTTGTAACCGATGTGTCATTTTTAGGAATAGCATCGCTGAATGGGCAAGGAATAGAATTTGCACAAAAGTTGCAAAATGAACTAAAAGAACGAAATTTGCCCACCGACGGTGCGCTGTTTGTGGGACAACAACTTGATAAGCATTTTGTTAAACATCCGAAAGGAGACGCTAAAGAAGTGCATAAATTCTCAATAGGAAAATTGCAAGTAATAGTTGCAGAACAGACACAAACGTCTGCTAGCTCTTACCCTTATATTTGCATTCTTGATAAAAATGGCCACCCTTGCCACTCTGACTCTAGGATGGGGGTAATTGTAAGCAGTGAAGAATCCTCAGAAGTTAAGCTAAAACAATTGAAAGAAATGGAAGATAAATTAAATCAAACTCCGCCAGATCTAGTCAAGCTGGCAGAATCCTGTATAGAGATTGCCATTTCAAATGGTGTAATACATCCGAGCGTCCAAAATTTCACAAGGCCGCTTATGCTTGCAGATGCGTGCCGAAAGCAACAAAAAAGGTTCCAAAAATCCACTAATTAACAAAACTTTTCCCAACTACCTTTACGGGACTGTACATCCAGGCCCCGTGTTAAGTAGTGGGCCCACAAGGCTTACCTGAGTTACATGGAGCAAGCCTGTCCCCAACTAGGCAATGTTACATTATTGCTAGTAAATTTTATTGACTACGCGAATCTCAAAATAAAACCAGGGAATTTACACGACGTTTCCTGTGTTGAAGAGGTGCTCGCTGGCTGCACAGGGACAGTGATCAGCTATGACGGATACATTTCCACCACCCTCAGAGATTCTTTAGCCAAAAAGGGGTATACGGTCCGTTGCCAAACATCGCCAAAACATGGACCCAAACTCCCAGGAAAGAAAAAGATTCCTAAAAAACGGTCGATCATAGAAACTATGATCGGAAAATTTAAAAGTTTCTTCGGTGAAATACTTTTCCGTTTCCGCTCCCCACAATCCGCTTATTCTGCCATTTGTGCGGCAATTATTGCCTTCAATTTGGGTCCTTTATTTTGAGGTTCGCATTGACTCTTCCCAGTCTCATTTTCTTCATCTATTGGAAGTAAAAACATCATTCCGTTCCCATTAAACTCTTGATATAAAGCTAAATGACATCAAGTCGAACAGTCGCATATGAACAAAAAAGCTTGACTTTTTTTTGATTTATATCAAGATGGTTTTCACCATTAATTAAATGAAAGGAATGTTATGGCAATAGGTAATTTGGGTAAGATGGGTTTTTTTCGTGGGTCTGACAGTGAATGGGATTGGTTAGTGAGAAATTCGGGTCTTTCTCCGGAAGAGAAGGCTCAGTATGAGAATATACGTAATGCTTTAGCAAAGCTGCTATAGTGATGTTATGCCTCCCAATGGGAGGCTCTTTTTGTGAGTGTTGTGGATTTGGAAGGCCTTTTTGGTGTATTTTTTGTTTTCCAGGGACAAGGAAGAGTGGGTATAAATGACTGACGATAGGACTAGAGTGTGCAAAGGTTGTTGTATGTTTTTGGTAGTGGTATTGTTTGGGTAGTAGTTGGTATTTTGGTGGTGATATGTGGGAGTATTCCTTTTGGATGCTGGGGTTATGAATGGGAAAAGGGTATAGTAAAGGGAAGAATATGTGCGGGTTTTGTGTCGAAAAATGTTTCTCAAGGATGTAGGATAGGAGGGAAGGTTTTGGCTGTAAGGTATGGTTCAGTTTTAGGGTCTGTATTTGTAAGAGAGTACAGGGTAGATTTTTGTTGTGATGTTGTAATGGACGTTGATTTGGAGTCTGCATATGATAATGATATTTCATGGGGTTGTAATTTTGTTTATTATGCTTTGAATGAAAGTATGGTTGTAGACATAGGAGGGATGATTTGCCGTGATGCTGAATCATTTTCTTCTTCTCCAAAGAAGTTGTGGAGCACAAAGGCATGGTTTTATGGACTTTACACTGGTGTTATGATGGAAAATGTTATTTCTCAGCCGTCGTTATATTGCATTTATAAGTCCTATGACAAAGAAATTGCCTTGGAAGGAAGGATACAACACCAGTGGAGCTTGTTGCCATTGGGGTTGCACGATTTTATGTTGGGGTTTTCTGGAGAAGTAGGTTGTGTCTACGCTAGGAAACCATTTGGGGTGCCCTATGCAAGTTCTCTGGGCAGGAGAGATTATTGGTATTACGGTAC
The DNA here is from genome assembly GCA_031281895.1 of Puniceicoccales bacterium. Classification (GTDB taxonomy): domain Bacteria; phylum Verrucomicrobiota; class Verrucomicrobiia; order Opitutales; family JAIRKQ01; genus JAIRKQ01. Next base: position 10,570 of record JAITET010000019.1, read on the forward strand.
AGCCTTTTGTTTAATTTATAAATTAGCCACTGGAGAGGCAAGAGTTGGTATTTCCTATGAGGGAAATGCGGCAAGTAAGTCTTCATGGGTCAATCGCGGGAAGGATTACAAAAATAATGTGTGGTTTAATGCCTCTTTGGATTTTTCATTTTGATGGCGGAAAGGTTTTTCGTTGAAGGGGTGTTATTGGAGTGCGTACGGGTTGGCGTTGGAAAAGTTTGCATGTGGCGATTTGTTTTACAGGGCCTTTTTGCATTATATTGCCGAATTTGGCAGTTTTTACGTGTAA
>JAITET010000059.1 GCA_031281895.1 Puniceicoccales bacterium
GTTACGTCATCTATGGCAAGTTCAATCTGTTCATGATATTTGAACGGCGTGGCTATAAAATTTTTTGGTTGTCGAAACTCCACATCCCTAGCGAATAAAAAATATTCAGCATTTTCAAAGAAAATTGTCCGATTACCAAGACTTCTTATCATCAATGGGCCGATATTTCTATGGCAAACATATCCGTCTCATTGGATGCTATCATTGCATAATTTTGAATGTCGGCATTTGTCGTATTTCCGCTGTCTTCGGAAGGCATATCTGACACAAAAGCCACATCTACTTTACCAGCTATCGAAGTTTTACGTATCATTAGGACTGACCTTTTGGTTTTATTCCCAAAGATAAAGGAAAGCCCCTCCTCTTCATTGGGCGTTCCTATCCAAATCTTACTATCCTGAAGCTGGGTAAATCCTATGATATCACTATTTAGCAATTCGAGAGATATCCTTTCGCTAGATTTGACAGAATTTATGACACGCATGTCATCGGATATGCGTAGCCGCTTCTTTGCAAGATTTTTTACGATATACTTTTCCAATGGTGTTCCATTGATCCAAGGCAAATTTATAAAAAAATGTATGGCTGGACTCCAGTATATCGGCATGGTTCCACGGTTTGTCACGGAAATTTCCAGACGAAAATACAATTCCGACAGCCTGTATGTTATTTTTGGTAAAAATGACAGTTCGGCATCATTCTCCGGGGCGAAAGCTATTTCGTATTTGGCATTGCTAGTTTTTACAAATTTCAAACTTTCAATGCCCAGGGAATCAAACCCCGCAAGGGGCATCGATTTCGCATTAAAAAATATTTTCGAACCAATATCGTCGACGGAATCTTCCCCGTCCATTTCAGAAAATAGTATGTCCCGAATGCTATTGTCGGCCATGATAATTTGCCAACTTATTATTCTGGCAACGTCTTGGGGACAAAAGAGATAACGCGAAGGTGAAATATCCGCTGACAATAATTGCAAACCGTGAAAATCTAATTCACTAACATTCATAGGCACGAGTTTTTTTAACTTTTCCTGAAAAAATGATAAAAGAAAATCTTTTGTAAAGCCATTAAGGTTCCAAGTTAGGATTTGCTATGTTGGAAGCTGGTGGGGAAAGTTGAAATGAAAAAGTAAGGACAACGGTATCACTTATGGTACATGGCAAAAAGTACTTGCCGCCATTGGTTTCAAGGCTAGTTTACCCAAATGCTTGGTTCCACAATTGAAGTTTTGCCGGAAGATGTCGCCAATAAAATTGCCGCTGGAGAAATTGTTGAACGGCCGGCTGCCATCGTCAAGGAGTTAGTTGAAAATAGCCTGGATGCAGAGGCCAAGCTTATCAGTGTTAGATTTTCCAGGGGAGGAAAATTTTCCATAGTAGTCGAAGATGATGGTTTTGGCATGCACAAAGAAGAAGCATTGTTGTCAATAAAACGACATGCCACCAGCAAACTGCGCCATATTAAGGATTTAGACTCGCTGGCTACATTTGGTTTCCGCGGTGAAGCCATTCCGTCCATAGCGAGCGTTTCTAAGTTTAGGTTGATGACCTGTTTTGGCAATGATGCCCACGGAACAGAAATTATCGTAGATGGCGGAAAAGTTATGACCATCAAAGATTGTGCGAAATTTAAAGGGACGAAAGTAATTGTCGAAAACTTGTTTTACAACGTTCCAGCCAGGAGAAAATTCCTCAAGTCCGATGAAACGGAAAGTATGAACATAATATCTCTGATAAAAAATTTGGCACTGGCTGAGTTGGATGTAAAATTTTCTCTTTTTCAAAATGGAAACCTGATATTTCAGTCGCCAAATTCCAAAAGTCTTGGAGATAGAATAAATGAAATTTTTAAGTATGATGAAAAATTTATCGATTTTTCATACGCCGAAGAAGATTACGCAGTGGATGGAGCGATTTGCGATCCAACCTTTGGTAATGTTTGTAAAAAGAACATGGTTGTTTTTATGAACAACCGCTTAGTCAAAAGCAATATCGTCAACTATGCCATATGCGATGTACTGGAACCGATTTTCCCAAACCATAGGGGGATTTTGGCATATATTTTTTTGAAAATTAATCCGGCGATGGTTGATGTAAATGTGCACCCAATGAAAAAAGAAGTTCGTTTTAAAAATGAAATGACGGTAAGAGGATTTATTCAAAAGGCCCTGTTGGGCGTATTTGGGCAATGCGATGGTATGGCAGCTGAAAAATTTGTCCAAGGAGAAACACAACCGACGTTTCAAAGTTTCCAACAACCGCAATGGCAAAGTTTACAAAGGGAACCGTTTATCCAAAATTATCCAACAGCTGTATCGGGCAGCAAAATTCCCCGAAGGGAAATACCGTTCATTGAACAGAAAAAGTTAGATATATTTCCGTTTGTGGAATCCAGTGACCACGATTGGAAGTTTGTGGGAATAGCTTTTGGAGAGACTGCAATTTTTGAACAAAGAACTGGCATTATTATTTTTAACATTCGCTTGGCACTCAGCCGAGTAACCTATGAAAATGTAATGGCTCAGTGCGATGTTGCCAGCTCGCAGCAATTACTACTGCCCATAGAATTTTCGTTGTCCCAGGACGAATCGGATTGTTTCCAAAGATTTTTACCAATTTTCTTGAAAAATGGATTTTCGATCTATGCATTTGGGCAATATGATTATAAGATTGATGCGATTCCGGAATGGTTATCCTACCAAGATGCGGCCAGTTTAACCAATCGACTAATTGCGGAAGACAATGCTTCAACCAAGAATGCACAGGCATTGAACATGGAAGAGGTCTTTGCCCGATGTATTTCGCAGATTTCCAGCTTGGAAAATTATAGAACACCGGATGACATTAAAAAGTTGCAAAACGCACTGTTATTGTGCAAAAATCCACTGCTATGTCCCCTCGGGAATGTCATATATTTTGAACTTTCACTGGCAGACATGAGCCGTCGCTTTGGCGTGAAAATAATACATTAATCCGTCATTGACATGAGAAAACTAATTAAAAAAGTTCGTTTTTGCTTGCAAAAAAATAGTATATTATTCTAATAGGCAGCCACATACATGGAATCACCTCAGAAAGTTAGAAATAGCATTTATCAAATAGGGACAAAGGAATATCAGGAAGCCACCTATGACGATTCCCAGCCGAAATCACCGCCACCTGGTAAGTTTTATGAAAAGGACATAGTTGTACACCCTGGCCAAGAAAATTTCTGCTATCCTAAACTCAGGTTTTTTTCTAATCCTCTTAGGACAAGGAAAGCATGCGTAGTGTTCCCCCCAACGCAACGCAATGATTTCACTAATATTAATAGGGCACTCAATGTATTTGAGCTATATGCGAAGCAAGGGGACGAAATTTTTAAATTGAAAAATAATATCCTAAAAAACCTAAAATCGCTATCAGGAGTTGAGGTCGTTGAGCTTAAAAACCTGGTCAATTCCAAATTTAACTCTGCCTTTAGAGTTAAAAACCTAACTGTCCCCGATCATGCCCAATTGCAGGCCCAAACTAATGCTTTTTTTGATTCGATAATTTTATCGATAGTTAAACCAGAGTCTGCGTTGCTTGTGCGTCAATCGTGGGCATCAACGAGTAAAAGTTGGGGAGTGTATGAGATTTATGCTATTTGCCAATATATTTTAGGCGATATCCTAGAGGCCACTAAATTAAAAGCTACACAAGGGATGAAATAGTTCCAGAAGAGCCTCACAAGGCAAAAAATAAAAAGATAGCCGAATCATAGCGGAGTGAACCGAAATGCGGATGATGTGCAGGTAGGCCCGAGATATATCCATAGGGGTGGCGGCAAACTAGTTGCCATTCGAAGAAAAATTAAATTGCGACTTGCATTTGTCGGTTGTTCAATTTGAACTAAATGCTTCGGAGAGATGACAGAGTGGACGATTGTGTTCGACTCGAAATCGAATGTATCATAGAGGTACCGGGGGTTCGAATCCCTCTCTCTCCGCCAAAATTTTGATGACTATTATTCCTAGAAATGAGAATCCTGTGAAATAAAAGCTTGGAAAAAAGAAACACAGGTTGTCCGTGAAAATGGGAAAAGGAAAAGCTCCATGGTGCGGAAAAATTCACAATTAAAATCCTCTTTAGCCACGAGGCCATGGCTACCTCTATTAATGCAAAAAATACAAAAACGGTTAAAGAGAAATGGAACTTTTTTGGGGTAATACCATCCATTTAAACGTTAGCAAAACCTGTTTACGTAATTTTGTCATTGACATGGGGTAATATTGGCTGCTATTACCTAATGGCAAGACATACAAATATGATGAACATAAATAGGAAAAAAACATTCGTTATTTTAATAATAGCGGTCATTGGATATTTAAATTTTAATTCTAATCAAAAACTTGCCGCTGCGGCTCATAATGTAAGGGGCTCAAAGGCAGAAGCCCTTTTCTCTGCCATTTTTTCAACCATCGGCGATGGGTTTGCATCTCTAATGGAAACTGCCGATAGTTTACCAACCGATGCTCTTTCTAGCCGTATGACGAACGTTAAAGGTTGTCTCGCCGATCCATTCGTTTATGCCATCTACAACCACGGTCGAAATAATATTATCGAAGGGTATGGTTATAAAAACGATGTATATGGTCTTGTCCTAGGAACTGACAATGTTTGGGCTACCAATGAAAAGTATTTCCGTCTGGGGATTGCTCTAGGATATATGCGTATGTCAGCAGTATTTTCCAGTGATTTTTCCAAAATAATAAGAATTGCTCCTCAATTTTTCAATTTTTCTGAAAAATTCAAAGTGAATCTCAGCCAAGATATCTATGCAGTAAGACTGTTTGGCGCCTATGAATCGTTCAATGATAAATGTTTGAAGACCAACTTTGGGGTTATTATTGGATATAACTACAACGACGATAAACCGCTTTCCTTCGGATCCCATATTGTTTCCCTGAGGACAGAATTTATAAAAAATCTGTATGCCTATGATGGATACCAATTCGGACTATGGCTCCAACAAAACTATAGTCTCATATTGCAGTATACGAATGGTGCGGGGAAATTGCAAGACTTTAATTTTGGATTTAGTCACAATTTTTTTGTCACCGTCATTGGCCTTAATGTCGAAAAAGAAACTTTTAAGCATGGCGACAAAAAATTGACATTGTCTTTGAAAACGGGATGGGAATGCCGAGTAATGCAACACAGTAGTGCTATTTTTAATATTGCAATTACTAACAGTAGTGATATCTACGGATTTTTTAATTTTAGGTATCCTTCCCGAAATGCTGCCATCGTATCATTCAGAGCCTCACAAAAACTGAATAATCATTGGAATATTGTCGGGTCGTATTCCACAAGGTTTAACAAAAACATTGCAATTCATAACCTTTCCTGTGGGGTTGAGTATGCTTTTTAGTCAACAGAGCTCTAAATATGAAGATAATTTAGTCATCAGATGTAAAAACAGGTCTGATGGGAGATGGATGGAGGTGGTATGGAAATCCGGTCTTCAGTATCTCTCCTGGAGCCCAGATAACAAACTGACACTGCCTAGATGTATAGTTCCATATTGTGATGGAAAGGATTGATGCTGAATGAATCAGGATTATTTTAATGATAAATTCGTAGGGTGTCAGGCCATTGGTCGAATTAAGCCTTTTGGCAAAGCTGTATGGTCATTGTAGTTAAAAAAGCATGTTTGTGCAGGCAAAAGTTGGAAATCACAGGTAGAGAGTTGCAAACAAAGGTATCTTTTTCAACGAAGATGACTATAGGCGTTAATAAATGTTTGCGATGTTGTCGCAGTTGCCGATGGTTATCATGGTAATAGCGATTAACCGTAGCTTCTTTGATTGTGTTGTCCATGGGTTCTACCTGTCC
>JAITET010000055.1 GCA_031281895.1 Puniceicoccales bacterium
CAAGATGCGATCGAGGATTTTTTGTTAATGCCGTAAAGAACCTGGAATAGATTTTCGAATGATTTCCAATGCGTAGGATTTCATAATTCCTGGCAATTTGTGGGAATTAATAAAATCCAGGAGCAAATTTGTATCTCTTTTTCCCACTTCACGCAACATCCAGCCACAGGCTTTGTGAATGAGGTGATGCGGGTGCTTGAGAAAATGTTCACACAGGTCGATTGTTAATTGCAATTTGCCGTTTCTAATGAATGCAAATGATGCCACTATGGCAATCCGATTTTCCCACAAATTGTCAGATTTTGCCAGCTTCCAAATGATATCCGCTCCGTCGTTTTTCTGACAATATGCCCCCAAAATTCTGTATGCGGCAACGTCCACCAAATCCCAATTATTTATAAATCGTGTGTTGGCGAGGTAAACGGAAATCACTTCTTCCGGGACCGTTTTAAATTTTTCAATTAGCAAAACGAGAGCAACGAAGCGTACCTCATGCAGCGAATTTTGTAGCAATTTTTCAATTTCACCGAATGAAATATCGGAATGCTTTTTTGCGACTTTCCGTAGGTCTGGAACACTCACACCACAAAATTTATCACCATACCCGTATCCGCCAGGTCCCATTTGAAAAAATTTTTCACATTGTTTCGCAGAGGATGGATCACCAAACGACTCAACCTCCTCTATAATATGATTAGCTGCCATTTCCATTGCCGACAAACTTAATTTTCAATGCCAAATTATCATGCCGATGGCGAATGACAATATATTAGTTTCACGCGTCTCCTATTTTTTCACAGCTATCTTTCTGCAAAGAAATATTTGTGCAATGACTAATTCTTTTGTCGTTTTTTATCAAAAAATCAACTGTTTCCTTGGTGGCACTCTCCAATATTTCTTCATGTCCATCGGTCTGGCTGGTTTGATGAGTTCTGAACCTGGTACCCGATTTTTAACATAATATCACCTTTTAATTAATCACCAATGTCTGGATGATCTTTTTTAAAATTTGATTTTCTGTGGCATTCTCCTATGTTGCATCATACTTGGAGTTTCATTTTTCATACAACTATGAGTGGCAATGTTACGATTTTTATGGTGGGGGTGATTGTTGCCTTGCTATCGCTGTTTTCTTTTTCCAGCAATCATTTACAAAAATTGAGCAATTGGTTACTTTTTTCAAGATATGCCCCATTTGTGACTTTAGGAATTGGCGGAATGGCCTTTTTAATAAATGTGTTTTATCTGAACATAGCAGATTTTGGGGAATATAAATTTATATTACTCATCCTATTTGCCATGATAATATTACTCTCATTTTTTAAAATGAGGGAACTGCTGTCCATACGCGGATTGGCGATTTTGCTGCTCGTTTGTTCAAAGGCAATGTTGGACAATATTTACTGCGAACCGATCTTAGGGAAAAATTATTTCGTCTCTTTTGTCTATTTGGTAATTATTCTTTCGATGCTGATCGGTTCCATGCCATACCTCCTTCGAGATTTTTTAGACTTTCTGATAAAGTCAAAAGTTTCAAGGGTGATACTAGGAACATTCTTGATAATATGGGGCATATTGTTGACGTCCCTTCCTTTTGGGAAGATTGGTTGTTTAATCCGATAGCAAATTGTCAAATTTGACAATTCCATCGAATATGGATTGGGCTAGGATATCCCTATAGGCAGAAAAAGAAATTTTTTTGCATTCTTCACGGTTAGACAAGAACCCGCATTCCACTAAAATTCCGGGGCATTTTAGGTCCCTTAACACAACGAATGTACTATGTTTTACCCCACGATCAATGGCTGACGTTTTCTCTGTTAGAGAGGATTGTAGGCAATAGCCAAGGACCGTGTTCAAACTATCAAACCCATTACCGATAAAATTTTCATGGGCGTTCCTAGAAGAAGTCTGGTATGACGATGCTTGGGTCGATGGGGTCAGTATGAACGTTTCAATGCCCGACGCAGATACAGACGGAGCGGAATTGAAATGTATGCTTATGAACAGATCTGCCTTCGCTCGATTAGCAATTTGTGTTCTTTCCGGTAGAGGAACTTTTTTATCCTGCGATCTGGTTAAAACAACCTTATATCCACTTTTTTCAAGCAGCTTAGCTAACCGAAGACACACATCCATCGTCAAGAATTTTTCCTGTAATTTATCCCACTGGGCAATAGCTCCATTGTCTTCGCCACCATGTCCTGCATCCAAAGCAATTGTTTTTAATTTTTTATGGTGATGCTTTGTCGTTGGAAGCAGTGGCTGAATATGATACTTATAATCCGAAGAATCGATGTAGTACCTACCGTATCGTTTGATGCTCGGAAATCCCAAAGGCATCAAGATTTTTTTAAATGTAAAAATTCTCGAATTATCTTTAAAGGCAAATACAATACCCTTTGTGCCAAAAGAATTAGCAGACAACATTTGTAATCCATTGGTTTTGGCAATTTTGATTAGTGGTACCTCTGCCGCCTGACATGCCAAACCACAACAAATAGCGATTCCCCAGATGGCACTTGCAAAAATTAGGTATTTGATTTTTTGCATGGACTTTATTTTAGCTTTAATAATTCACTAACATCCAATATTTTAGCGGACGTACCGGATTGCGGTTTGACTTCTCCATCGGATTTCGACCCTTTTTTTACACAAGGCGAGAGGGATACGGAAATTATTTTCCCGAATAGTTTGGGTTCACAATCCTGTGTACCATAGGGTTTAATATCTCCAATAAACCTCCTAATAAGATCAAATCCTAACTCAGGATGGGTCAATTCCCGTCCGCGAAACATCAGCGACAGTTTCAGCTTGTTGCCATATTCCAAAAATTCAATGGCGTGACGCATCTTTGTATTGTAATCATTCAACTCGATGGCAACATGAAGTTTTATTTCCTTAATTTTTGTCGATGCCTGCTTGGAAGAAGTTTTATTTTTCTTTTCGTTATATTTGTATTTTCCAAAGTCTAAAATTTTACATATTGGAGGATTGACATTTGGGGAAATTTCGACCAAATCCAGCCCCTCGCCTTTGGCAATGGAGATGGCTTCTGTCGTTTGCATTATTCCCAGCTGTTGCCCATTGCTACCGATTACACGGACCACCTTAGCCCTAATCTTTTCATTTTTTCGAATAAAACTTTTTCCAGAATTTCCAAATTTCCTATCGAAGGGATAATTGCTCTTTCTGGCTGAAGCGGGATTAAACTGTTGATTTATCATTACCTGTTAAAATTATTGGCTGGAGCCAACTAGCACCAGTGTTATCCATGATAAACTTTTTCTAAAAAAAACAATTATTTTGTAGCATGGGGAGAAACTTTGACACTTTCCGTCAAAAATTCCATTGAAAACAAATCTTTTCCTATTTTACTATTGCCAACTTTAGTTTTTAATTTTTTGTGTTGCACCAACATCCTATGATATCTCAACTTGATAAAGTTTTTGAGGAAGCACGAGTTATGATATTCGGCGTGTCATCACGCATAGATTTCGACAACGTCAGGTCTAAAATTCTAGGCCCGAATGGTGTATTTCGTGAATTGATGAAGCTGCTACCGGGCTTACCAAAGGAAGAACGGCCGTCCACGGGACAGGCGATAAATGCCTGTAAAGACAGAGTCGAAGAAATGTTGAAAAACAAATTGGCCGAGATCGAAAATCATGAAACCATAGCATCTCTAGGTCAACCCATTGATCCAACCCTAATGCCCATTTCCAATGAAGAAATTTTTTGCCATCCTCTGACGAAAATTAGAAATCGCATCATAGAAATTTTCTCGAATTTAGGGTTTAGCACCGTCGAAGGGTCGGAAATAGAAACTGAATGGTTTTGCTTCGATGCATTAAATACACCTGAAAGCCATCCTTCCCGGGATGATCATGATACATTTTATTTTGGCCAGGAGGTCTCCATTGAAAACGTGTCCAAGAGAAGCGATGAACAATATGTCCTGCGGACCCAGACTTCAACGGTTCAAATCAGGACGATGCTACAATCTAAGCCTCCAATTAGGATTTTGTCACCGGGTATGGTATTTCGCCGGGATGCCATAGATGCTACCCACTATCCAACCTTTCACCAGTGTGAAGGCTTGGTTGTAGACGAAAGAATAACGGTTTGTGATCTGAAGTCGATTTTAGATTTTTTCTTCAAGAAATTAATCGGTGAAAATAGCGAAATTCGGATGCGCCCTAGTTTTTTCCCATTTACATCTCCAGGATTTGAGGTAGATTTCAGAAGTAAAAATCTTGGGAAATTGAGCAACAGATGGATTGAGATTGGTGGCTGTGGCATGGTAGCGCCAAATGTGTTCAAAAACTGCGGCTATGGCAGCGATAAAATTTCGGGTTTTGCCTTTGGCATGGGTATTGAACGTCTTGCCATGCTACTGTATGGAATCGATGACATTCGATTGTTTTTTCAAAACGACATCAGGTTTTTGAAACAGTTTAAACTATCGATGTTCTAAATTTCGTAGACCTCTTTGGGGTAAAAGAAGATAGCCACATAAAATGCTTGATTCTAACGTTTTAAATTTCAAACTGTGCGGCTCAGTTGAATGATGCACCACTAGCTCAATTGGATAGAGCGTCTGACTACGGATCAGAAGGTTATGGGTTCGACTCCTATGTGGTGTGCCATTTTCCCCATGGGGCTGTAGCTCAGTTGGTAGAGCGCTACAATGGCATTGTAGATGTCGTCGGTTCGAGCCCGATCAGCTCCACCATAAAAAGGTCAATCCACCAATATTCCACCAAAAAGGTCAACCAAAAATCTCATTTTTGGGTTTCATTTTCGCAGAAGATGTTTTCTGGATAGAATCAAAAAAATCCCCGCGAAAGCCTAAAAGGCCAAAGGAAAAGCATTGGAGAAGTAGAAGGAATGGGTAAGCTAGGAGGCGGAGGGAAAAACGAAAGGGATGATGGGAATGAATAGAGGGAAGGAACTACTTGCTTCCTTCCCAAACAGCAAAGCACAAAAGATCTCATCGCCTCTGCCGGCTGCTCTCTGATTTTCCTTCTTCCTTATTCTCCAGACCTTAATCCCATCGAAAAATTTTGAGCAATTTTTGAAAGAAAATCCTTCAATGTTTTGCCTCTTTCCTATTCTTTCTTTTCTGCTCTTTTTATGCCTTTTCTAAGCGAATAAGTTATTTTTTCAACAACCACTTAGCAAAAACAACGAATAGACCAATCACAAAGAATACTGCATAATACTTCCAGAAAAAACCCCATGAAAGACATTCTGTTTTCATAATGCTGCTTTTGCTACAGCTTTTAGCATAAGCAAAAAGAGAGGCAACAAAAGACAAGAATAACCATGAAAAACTCTTTGCAAGCAAATCTTTTACATTCCGTTTTCTATTTTGGTTTTTGATTATTTCTAACACTTTCAAATCTTGAGATATTCTCTCTTCGATGGAACCTATTTCGGCAAACAATTCTTTTACTTTGCGCATAAGTTTTTCGGATAATTTCAGCTTGCCGGCCATGTTTCCCAAACTAATAGCCACAGAACGTGCTGTGTATGCTATCTTACAGCTCATATCGTGTTCCAATCCTCGCTGTTGCATGCTAATTTGAATTGGTTGCATAATTTCGTTAAAATTGGATAACTCTCGTATAAAATTTTTAACTAAAGTTGATAATGATGCTGAGCAAGTTTTCTTTGCGAGCGTGGTTTTTATATTTTCCGCCTGTTTATTTATAGATTCTTCCTGTTTTTGCGATTCTTTTTGAATCTCCATTGCGTAAATATTATCAATAAATGCATCTATAAGAGCCAACCTTTGGTTATTTCTTGTTGCCTTATTTACTAACGCCAACATTATGGCGGTCAGTTGTTTTTGTGATGTTTTTTTCAACACTTCCCGAATTTGTCTGACGCCAAAATCTTTGTGAGCTTGCAATTCCATATCAACGGAATGAAAATCCGTTATTTCAGATATGCCGGCCACAGAACGGTCTTCGTTCAAAATTCTGATAAGTTTTTCAGTGTCTATGTTCTCAAAACTAACGGCAAGGGTATAAAGCAAATCTGTGAGATTTTTAATAGATACTTTTGATAAATTCGATAGAAATTCGATAATAAGATTGAATGATGCCAAAGCAGGTAACGACGCAGTAGTGACAGAATCAAAAGTTCCATTTTTTAAGGTTTCTAAGATTTCCAATACTTTTTTGTTGCTGACTCCTGGAAACCACGATATCTCGGCGGCAATACGTTTGCGTGGTGTAATAAGCAAAAGGCGTGCTTCCGTTATAACAACAAAATCCAAGTCCAAGCTCTTTTCCTGTGCTAGTTCCATTATCTTTCGGCGATTATCTCGTAGCGTTGCGCCAAGGATATAAAATGGATTCTGAAATATTCTCATGGTCTAAATCCTATTTGGTTTCTCTTCGGTGTGGCATCGACAGCCATAGTTCTCGTTTGCAATGCCGCATCTAATTCTTCTTGGGATATTTTTAGTTTTCCCTTGAAAGCTGTCAGTCGAGCCGCTTCCTTGATAATAAAAGCTACGTCAGATCTCGGCTTGTCTATCAGCGTGTCAATAATTTTGTCTAGATTGATATTATCTTCCACAGGCAATTTTGAAAGGGAGACATCAAGCATGGTTTTTATATCATCCTTGTTTGGCATACGAACTTCTATTTTATGGTCAAATCTGCCTGTTCTTAAAAATGCGGGGTCTATGCTCCCCAGTAGGTTGGTCATGCCAACCACAAAAACTTTATTTTTACTGGCTTCCGGTATAAGGCGGAGGAATTCGCCGACTTCTTCAACCTTATAATCATGTGCACCATCGCGTTTTGATAGATATGCTTCCATCTCGTCAATTATTACGATGGATGGAGATGTTTCAGATGCTTTATTGAAAACCGCAGCAATCTTTTGTCCTGTCTGATGTATGTATGGACTTCCGACACAACTTGAACATATGGAATACACCGGCCAATCAAGAAATTCAGCCAACTTTTCAACGGCATAAGTTTTTCCAGTACCCGGCTTCCCATATAAAATTATTGGTGATGGGAAAGAAATTCCAAGTGGTTCATACTTTTCTGGGTGTAATGCAATGTCTATAACATTTTCAAAAAAGAACTTTTCAAGGTAAGCCGCACCAGGCAAAGAAAATGTTGTATTTTTGCCTATGGGTTTGTTGTTTTCGGAAGCGTAAGTTTTCGTCCTTGTGGCTGCTCCATATTTTTTATCCGAGATAAGTCCAGCATCTTCTATAATTTCTTCTAAATCATCCAAAGAAAAGTTTGGTGTCAAGCTTTGCAAGCGCCGAATAGAAGTGGTAGGAACTGGCACTCCGCCAGCTAGCCAAGTTCCTAGCAATAGACCGTCATCTACATTAGACGATAATTCAGACGTCGGCAACAACCGAGAGAATTGTTCCACATACAAAGAATTCTCAAATGAAACATTAGGAAGTATTTTACGGGATTCTCTGAGTGCGGCAGCAAACGACAAAGCCGATATTTTATTTACGGAAAAATACTTATAATCTACGGGCGCAAGAACGTATTTATCAGAAGATATAATGAACGATAAAACATCACCACCGAACTTAACTCTGCTCCATACAGATTTATTCAAAAGTTTGTTGGAATCCCACTGTGTTGCCAAATCATGCCGGACAACTAGCATATTTTGCTCATCAAACAGTTTATAAATCTGCCATTTATCACCAGCAAATACGACTGACTTTACCACCACGCCTTTTTGCGGTTCATACTTTTTGGGAAACCAAGGGTCACGTATCATTTTACTATCCTTTGATGATATTGGTTATATCCATATCTTCCATTCCATCGCTACTACCAACTTGTATTGTTGCTAACCCGGCAACGACTTGACGTAGAGTTTGTATATCGTCTTGCTGTAATGCCACGGTACCTTGTTTTACCAGCGCATTAAATTGGGATTTGTCATTGAATAAGAATGACTTGCTAGACAAATGCTTAAATCTATCGACAATAAACCAATCCTGTTTCCATAGTACCGAAAAGATTTTGCCGCGCATTTCGTACAAGAAATCCTCAAAATCATGCGTATCCTTTGCAATAACTCGTTTAGCACTTATAACTAGATTATCAAAGGTCGATATATCGGCAGGTGTTGCGTAAGCTCTTAACTCGCCGAAAGTTTCCACCTGTATATCCAAATCCAATTGTCTGATTTTTTGCAGATGTTTTTTCCGTATCGCAGCCAATTCCTTCTTTGCTTGGAAGACTTTTTCTTCTACTTCTTTTGTTTTTTCTGGATCGACTTCATCCGGTGCTAAGGAAGACGCTTCCTTTAGTTTTTTGCATACTCTATCTAGGGCAGGATCGCTTATGCGTGTCGCCATTTCGTCAGCTCTGTTTTTCGTACTTTCAGCGTCCAATATAATGACTTTTGGTGCTTCCGAATAATCTCTTTGCCCCTCTTGGCGAGAATAGAAGTTTTTAGCAGAATTGAACGAACTACGGATACTCGGGATTGTTATTTCAAGACGAATATTTCCATCATCGGCCATTTCGTAGGACAATTCTATGTCTGTACCGGCCTGGATAACTCCATCGTAAAAATCCGTTCCGGATATTTTCATGACGCCAATGGGTCTATTATCCGTTATCGGCGTTGTTATATCTCCTTCCCACAGTTTAAAATTCAATGAACCGGTATCACCGGATTTTAGTGTCGTTGCCGCTTTGAAACGCTTTTGTCCGCGTTTTGGTAAAGTATCGCCGGAGTGCACTAAATAATCCAGGACAGGAGCTCCACCTAACTTATCAAGAACTTCAATTGCAACGGAGTGGGAAGCCGGTATTGAATCAACGGTTGCCGCTGTTCTCATAATCGTTATTCTATTTGGGTCAAGGGCAACACTTTCACCATATTCGTTAAATACAAACGCCTTGAAGTTATTCTCTCCAAACTTTGACAAAATAATGTCCACTGATGCACCGTCTCTAAGCGCTACTCTGCCAGAAGACCACCCGGAATCAACAGAATCTATCTGGAACTCATATTTCTCTTTCTTTTTCTTCGGCAAATGTATTACAAGTTTCGTTTTAACATCTGGTGTTCTTGCGATAAAATCAAATTTGACACTAACTACCCCCTGCGATTCCATAGAACCACGCATATTTTTGCGGGCGTGGTTTTGCGATGACCAATCTATGGATTCTGCAAATATGCTCGCTCCTTCGGCGACCGCCGTCATGGGATTGACATCTGTATTGGCCGGAATCCCCAGTGTAGATGATACTTTATCTCGCAAAGGCTTATGGCAAGTCGGACCACCGACAAATACTATACGGATAATATCCTCAGACGTTAACCCTGCTTTTTCTAAGGTTTCGTTTGCTGCTCTAATAGTTTCATCTATTTGTACGGCAATCAAATTATTGTAAGTCTTACATGAAATTGGTATGTCAAGATAAATATCTGCACCCTGATTATCTTTCATGCACACCTCGTTTTCAGAAAGACTTATCGTAGCATCTTCCTTAACCGATAAATCTATCTTTGCTCGTTCGGCGGCAAAAGCCGACAATCTTACCAGAGATTTACGATTTGGGTCGTTCCAGAACTCAGTTGACAAATCAAAATTGTCAAAGAGCCAAGGATAAACTATTTTTTCAACCAGCGAGCGATCAAAATCCCGACCACCGCACATGGCAATCCCACCGTGACTTTGTAAGTTTACATGCCCGTTGATACTTTCAGCAACGGCTATATCCAAAGTTCCACCACCAAGGTCATAAATAAGGAATATGCCGTCTTCCGGTCGTGTTTTCATAACGCTCATAATTGCAGCAACGGGTTCTTGCATTAGTGCAATTTTCCCAATTCCAGCCATATTAGCTGCTTGTAAGGTTGCGTCTTTTTGCATTTGATTAAATGCGGCTGGAACTGTTATAACGGTACAAATATCAGGGTCTTTTTGCATATCGTCTGGCAAATAGTTGAATAGTACTTTCAGAATCTCTGCCGAACATTCTTCTGGCGACATAGACTTACCAAGATTAGGAATGTTTATGGGGGTATTTGTCCCCATAAAACGTTTGAATCTTACAGCAACATTATCAGGGTCGTTCAATGTGGAATCATAGGCTCGCTTGCCAACATATTTGTTGCTACGCCTGTCTATGTAAATCGCAGATGGAGTTACATCCATCTGGTCGAGACTTTTGTAGATATGCACCTGTTCACCATCGTATGAGCAAATTGCACTATTTGTAGTTCCAAGGTCAATTCCGATAAAATTTTTCATTGTTCCACCTTCTTCAGTATAACTGAGCCGGTTTTTATGATTTTGCCGTTTTGCATAATCACAGGCTCCAAAACTTGCTCAATAACCAGTTCGTCATCCTTGTTAAAATCACCTATGTTAATTGGGCTTACCGGCATACCAACATCAAAAGGAATTCCTTCAAGCGAAGCGATTGTTATGCCTTCGCTCTGCAAAAACTCTATTGCTTTCTTATAGAACCAACCAAACTGACTCTCATATCGTTTTTGTTCATCTAAATCTATTTTCGCAATGAGTTTTTCTAACATCCTCGGCAACCTCCAGATTTCAACTGCGAAGTCAGCTAGCACAAATCCCTTTGCTGGGACATTTGTCTGGTTATTGGCAATGTTTTCAGCAATCTCGCTCATATTTATCTCCGATTTACATATAAAATAACCACCGGTAAAGGCAGCAGGAGATTAGTGACTAGCATAGCTCGATGTATTAAATATATTCCATCGACATCCCCTCATAAGCTTACATCGTCAACCCTAACACATCAAATCAAGACCTCAACCCGTAGGGTATTGTCGCACAAAACTCTCAAAATTGCAACCAAAATTTGCAAGAACTTTGAAAAAGGTTTTTGAATTACCTCCGTTTAGGGCACTTCTTGATTTTTTGTGATTGATTTTCATAAAGTTCTGAGCCATGGTACGGACATGAGACTTTTGAGGATATGAAATGAAAAAGCTAGTATTAACGCGAAACTCAAAATAAAAGAGAAAAAAATGAAAAAATCCTAGGGAAGATGGATGAAAAAACAACCCTAAGACTGACAAGTCTTTTTGGGACCATAGACGATCTTTGCAAGGAAAAAAAGATAGAACAAAAGGAAAGGAGAGGACGGAAAGGTGGAGTGAAATTTTGGCCATACAGATTATGGTTCAACCTAAGTAAATGCAAGGATTTTAGACATAGCAGAAAATTAGAAAAATCATCGGTGGCAAATGGACACATCTCCCTTGCCCCTTTTCGGTAAATCAAATGTCGTTCCACTCACTTTCCTCCTACTTTTTTCGACCTGAACGTCAGCAAAGCCTTTGTCAATATTTTCGAGAGTACCCTTCAGGCGACTCTCTGCTTAAAAAAATGTTATGGAATACGCGAATCTCAAAATAAAAAAGAGAAAAGGAAAGGAAAAATCTTAGGGAAGATGGATGAACAAAACAACCCTAAGACTAACAAGGCTTTTTGTGACCATAGACGATCTTTGCAAGAA
>JAITET010000045.1 GCA_031281895.1 Puniceicoccales bacterium
CTAGGGTTTGTGGGTCGCTATGGTTCGCTACGCTACAAAATCTTCATCGGATTTAGTTTGTTACATGCAGAAATTTATTTCGGATAGATTTGACATGGGAATTTATCGAAATTGAATGCCACAAATAGGATTATGTCAAATTTGATCAAATGTTCGTTTTGCGGGAGATCTCAATTGGAAGTAGAAAAATTGATCGCGGGTCCCAACGGAATATTCATATGTAGTGGCTGTGTTGCCAAATGTGCCCAGGCACTGGGTAAAGGCTTTTCCCCATCTATGGCAACTGGCACTTCTTTTAAACCCGATTTGCCAAATTCCAATGGACAGTGCGAAAATGACAATTTGTCTATCGTGGTACAGGAAGATAGGTTATTCAATTTTAACATGGTTTCTCCTGCGAAACTGATGGAGGTTTTGAACGAAAATGTCGTTGGGCAGGACCATGCCAAAAAGACATTATCCGTCGCCGTATATAATCACTACAAAAGGTTGCTTTGTGATGGTATCTTTACCCAGGGCGATACCTTTCCGAAAGAGGAAGTCACTGACGATTTGAAGGATGTCGAAATTGAAAAAAGCAATATCTTGCTAATTGGTCCTACCGGTTGCGGAAAAACTCTGTTGGCGAAAATATTGGCCAAAGCACTGGATGTACCATTTGCCATAGCCGACGCTACCACACTAACGGAAGCTGGATACGTAGGGGAGGACGTTGAAAATATTGTGCTACGCCTTTTACAGGCAGCGGATTACAACCTCAAAAAGGCTGAATGTGGAATCATATACATCGACGAAATTGATAAAATTGGTCGCAAAACGGAAAATGTGTCCATATCGCGGGATGTTTCCGGGGAGGGTGTCCAGCAAGCCCTATTGAAAATTCTTGAAGGAACAACTTGTAATGTGCCCCCAAGAGGTGGGCGTAAGCATCCCGAACAAGAGTATATCATGGTAAACACGAGAAATATTCTGTTCATCTGCGGAGGGGCATTTGCAGACCTGGACAAAATCATCAAGGAGCGAATTGGTAAAACCGTTCTGGGATTCAAGGTACTGCCTAAAAATAACGAATCTGAAAAGGCCGAAGAGATAACGAAAAATGTCCAACCGGAAGATTTAGTAAAATTTGGACTCATCCCCGAGTTCATTGGTAGATTGCCGGCCATATCGGTACTCGATGAACTAACGGAGGAAGATTTATGTCGCATTCTTTTGAGCACGAAAAATGCACTGATAAAGCAGTATAAAAAATTGTTGGCATTGGATGGTGTTCGCCTGACCATTGCCGACGACGTAATTCCCGAAATCGCTAGGCAGGCCGTTAAAATGAAAACGGGAGCTCGTGCACTGCGTTCGCTTTTAGAAAATATGATGCTCGATATTATGTACAAAGTCCCCCAGAATGACAAAATTTCCGAAGTGATAATTTCAAAGGATGTTTACAATAAAAAATGTGAACCAATATTCGTGATGGAAGAATAGTCATTCAATGTGGCTGTGGTCATTCACTTAATCGTCATGAAATGAAATGACTATGCCTCCTTCCCTATTCTTCGGATCTTATTCCTACGGGGAATTCTTGGTCAGTTTTAAAAAACGCCACGCGACATTTTATCTTTTTTCTTCTCTTCGATTCTTCAGTATGTCATTCTTGGGTAAAATAAGTATACTGGGGAAACTTTAACAAAGGAAAGGCTTCGAAATTTCCATGTAAATCCCTAAATTTGTCCAGCTATTCGCCTTGACATTTAAATTTTTGGCCATACACTTTCTTTCCATCGGTATGAGCAACGATAGTAAAGATAATCTATCTCTAGATCCACTTCAAAGTCCAGAAGCACCAGAAATGTCGCCAGGGCAACCTGGTCCCGTTGGGAGGCATAAACTTAATCTGGCACACGACGAGTTGGAATCGAATCAACAGCCGTCATTAAGCAAACATCAGCAGGTATTGCAAGAGAAATTCGGTCTGAGTGAACGTGTTTGTGCTAGTTTTAAGACGGAAAGTGAAGGAATGAAAACTTTTGTTCGAAACTTAGGAGACGGCAAATTTGACCCCGGACTCATTAAGACATTTCTACTGTGGCTGAGCAGCAAATTCGGCGGGCGGAAGTATGAGGCAGCTGTACGACAATTTAGAATCGAAACTGCAGCAACTAAAAGCCAGGAGATTTTTAAGTCGGGAGATTTTCAAAACGACCTGGCAGATGCCATAAGGAATTGCGATAGTAAGGAACTTCTCCAGGCCATTCAAGCGGCCTACGATATGCTTGCCGGAGATCCAGGAGCACGGAGAGATTTTTTCATCAACAAGTTGCTTATTCCCTTCTCGGGAAAAGTATGTGCGAAAATGTCAAAAGGCAAAATCGATGTAAAAAACCCCCTCGAAATATGTAAAAATTTTTCAGTCGTTAACCAATTTTGTTTGGATAACAAAATAGAGTGTTTACAAAAAGAAAAACCGCAAGTAATCTTCAACCTTGAAGGAGTAAAAATTCCGCTTGGTAACTTAGTGATAAAAGTAATGTACCGTATTATCACTGCTGACACCGATGGGGAGAGAGAGCAATTAGAGAAAGATCTGTCTGAAATCAAAAAACTTCGGCTGACGGCGAAGGAAGAATCGAATACCCATCTTTCTTTGTTTTATGCATTTAAGGATAGTTTCTCCCAAATTTTACAATGTTTCGGCGAAAATCAAGACGAATCCCTCTCCGACTTCAAAACTTTTGAAGATGGCCTAGGAAAAATATCAAATGAAATAACTGAAAAATGTCAGGGAGGACAGGCAAAAGATGAAGACTGGGGAAAACTTTTTACGCAAAAAGTGAGAGAATTTTTATCGGAAAAACCAAAATTAATGTGGGCAGCACTAGGGATGAATAAGGCAATGCCAACTTTTTTTGATTCTTTCTTCCTTGCATTTATTAATTTCCGAGGGGATAGCGAAGATAAAATCAACCTATTTAGATCGATTTCCCTGCAAACAATGGGAAAGGTAATGGAAGGAAATTTGTCCCTTTCCGATGAACAGGTGCAGCTACTATGTAGAGGCGTTGACCTTGCAAATTTACTAAGAGACAAAGAGAAAAATAAAGACACCATCGACATGGTCCTGAAATTTATCCAGGAGAACCTTTCTAAAATATCCTTCGAAGACATCATGCCTGCTCATATCAGCCTTGCAACTTGCCAAAGATTGCTGCAATTTGTCAACCAAGAAATAAAACAAGAACAAGGAAAATACAATCAAGCCCTAGTAAACTTCATCACAGAAGGCATAGAACAAAGAACAGCGTCCAAACCATGACCTATGCCCTAGGTGTATAGTCCCGTATTGTAATGGAGAAGGAAAAGTGGTAGAATACGAATTACTAAAAGAAATAAAGGAGTTACTATGGGACAAATACTACACGGATGCGCCAAAACGAC
>JAITET010000006.1 GCA_031281895.1 Puniceicoccales bacterium
TGTCCTGTAACTGCCGCACGAATTGCAATGTCTCCAGTTTCGGAGTCCCTAATTTCTCCCAACATAATAACATCGGGATCCTGGCGCAATATGGAACGCAATATGCTAGCAAAAGTTAGTCCAATTTCTGCGTGTACCTGTGCTTGATTAGCGCCAGCAATTTCATATTCAACGGGATCCTCAACGGTTATTAGGCGGGTCGTTGGGGAATAGACATGGCGTAAAAAGGCACTGAGCGTTGTTGACTTTCCAGAACCTGTAGGCCCGGTAACTAAAATTATTCCATGCGGCTTGCTTAGTGCTTTTTCTGCCACTTTAAATTGATATCCAGTCATGTCTAAATCACGGAGGGAGACCGGAGCACCACCTCCCTGCCTTAGTAACCTAAGGCTGATGCTTTCTCCATGTACAACGGGTAGCGTAGATATGCGAATGTCGATAATATCTTTGCCATCTCTGAATGAAATTTTACCATCCTGCGGACGGCGTTTTTCCGAAATATTCAGCGATGCCATAATTTTTAGGCGTGAAATAATGGCTGCCTGAAATTTTACCAAATTCTCAGGAACACGCACGGCAACTAAATCACCATCTATTCGATATCTTACCTGTAAAAAATTTCTTTGTGGTTCGAAATGAATATCCGTGGCTCGCGATTTTAATGCTCTACGAATGACATCATTTACAAATTTTACAACAGCTGCCTCCTCTTCATCTTTGACTTCATCTTCTTGTTGCGTGGCTGCCACGTCAACAAAACGTCCCTCCTCCGAAGAAAGACCAAAATGGATACCCAATTCTCCCGTTATTTCGGATGGTACCCCTAGGCATACTTCCGGATAGCGTCCAGAAAACATTTCGATTTGTTGGCAGATTTTTTCTTCCAGCGGCCAACAACTTATTATACAAAATTTACCTTCCCCCGTCACATCGCTAATTGGCAAAATGCCATAGGCATTCAAAAACTCCGAAGGATATACATCAATGTATGATTTATCAAATTGGAATTGTTCTAGGAATGGAATTTCTAAATTTTCGGCTAACCAAGTAATTGCCTGTTTTTCATCTTCGCAGCATAGTGCTTTTGCTAAAAGTTCCACCCGTCTTTGGATAGGTGCTGACATAATCTTGTCAAAATTTTCCTCTCCCAACTCGGACAATTTTTCAGAAAGAATATCCATAAAATTTAATTCTCCATTACGATTTGTGTATTATTTAGTGATAATGCCCAATCCGCTCAAATCATTTGAAGTGTTTTTCAGTCTAACTGAAAAGCTTTTTCCATCAGATGTATGAAAATATAGAGTTTTGTTACGTTCATCGAAGGAATCTATTACCATTTGAGCACGACTATCTCCTTGTCTGACCCATTTATGCTTATTGCTTATTGGATTATATATGTTAAACATCCTGATATCATCCCTAATCAATATTCCTCGTAGTTCATAGTAAATCTCAATATCATTAGCCGTTTTCTTTTTTGATCCACTAACAGATGACGAGGTTTGTCCAGCAAATGGAGAATTCGTTATGAGCGACTCAAAATCTTCGCCCATGAGATATGGCATAAAAAACAACACAAGAATTAATGTTAGTTTTGCTAGTTGCATAGTATTTTCCCTTTATGAGCTTCTAGAACGAAAATTTTTAATACTTTGCCTTCCATTGATCAAAGTCCTATTTGGTCTCCCAATAACATCTGTTTTTTGATTAGATGCCTTGGGGGTTGTTGTCTTCTTTTTCACGGATGATATCTTTCTATTTGCACTCCTTCGCAAACGTTTTTTGGTATGTTTTGTGAAATTATTGTTGCTTAAAGATTTATCACTTTTTGGTTGTTCAACGACGTAGGTATCCGTACCGGGCAACTTTGCCGGTAATGTTTTTTCTTTCGATGGTAAATCTACGGCATACTTTGTATCTGTTTTTTTCGCCTTGCGTTTGCACCTTTTTCGGTGTTTGCATTTTCCTGAATTGTTGTCCTCGGAAGGCATTTGGTCGTAGCCAGCGAATGGATCTTTCAATGTTCCTTTTGGAAATTTCATACCTGGCAGAAATTTCCCAGTTTCGTCATAGTGTTCGATTTCCGGTAGCAATTCTGATCCATCAAGCATCCGCTTGGCAAACGCTTCTTCGGTTGCCGGATTTGAAATGATGGTAGGTTTGATAAAG
Organism: Puniceicoccales bacterium; assembly: GCA_031281895.1. GTDB lineage: Bacteria > Verrucomicrobiota > Verrucomicrobiia > Opitutales > JAIRKQ01 > JAIRKQ01. The sequence goes on from JAITET010000006.1 coordinate 2,173, forward strand.
ATGATCAGTTCCGTGGTTTCCTCATTGATACCTTTTGGTGTAAACAACCAATTCCCGATTACGGGGATATCTCCCAGTAACCACAATTTGCCGCTGCCCTTTGTATTTTTCTTTTGTTGCAATCCGGCCAATATTACCGTATCTCCATCGTATACGCTTACAAATGATACGGCTTCACTTTTCGACATTAATGGCATTTTGTTGTGGTTGATGTCAACATCCTCTTTTTTGTCTTCAATTTTTTGACTGATTTCAAGCTGTATTATGCCATTTATTCCAATCAGTGGTTTAACTTGTAATTCGATGCCAACGTCCTTATATTCAATGGTACTTTTAATTGCCGTAGTAGCTGCTCCATTCGATTCGGAAATATCGGATTTTACGACGGGATAGGAATCAACAATTTTCACCAGTGCTTGCCGATTATGGGTTGTCACAATCGTTGGAGCCGATAAAATTTGCACACGTGAATCGTTACAAGCTTTGTTAAAAACCGTATCCAATGCAAAATTTCTTACGGTACCACCTATGGAAAATGGATTTAATGCCATGGAACCTGTTTTAGAGATTTTTATATCTATTGTTGGGTTAAAATTTTCATTAGCCTGAGCATTTTGGGCATTTTTAATTCCCAAAATCTCTAACCCTGAAGCCTGTTCCTTCGTGAGGGTAACCTTAGCAATGACTACCTCGATTCTGACTTGATCCAGCAACACATCTATTTGATTGATTATGGATTCGACAAGTTCAATATCCTTCGAAGTTCCACAGGTAATTACGGCATTGCTACGGGTGTCATGCTCGATGGTCAAATTTTTTGAAAACTGGAAAGATGACATATTTTCCAATGCATTCTGATACTCTATGGAACCATTGGAAGTTTTTCCCGATTCCTTGTTTTGTATATTTAGCTGTCCTTTGATGACCTTATTCAAGAGATCAGCAACCTCTTTGGCATCACCATGTTTTATGCGGAATATTTTCGAATCAAGGACAGAATGTTTTGGAATATCTACCCTGCTGAGTATCAGTTCCACGCGTTGCAAATTGGCTATGGAATCCGTTATTAGCATAGAATTGGAATCGCTGAATACTATGGTCGATGCTATCTCTGGGTTGAGTAGGCCGGTTATTAATCTTGAAAATTCATCAACCGATAGATAACGCAATTGAAAAATTTTGGAACAGATCTTTTCGCTAGGAGCCACATCTAGCAATGAATAATCCACAAAAAATGGAGACTGCCTAGGGGCGGATTTCGTGCTGACAGCTTTCAATAGTCCATCTCCGAGTTCCACGATCGCAATATGATTTATCGCTAGCACACTTTCAATGGCCCGTATTGCCTCTGTCTTGCTGATTTCTTTCCGAATTTGCAAGCTTATTGGAACATTCTCAAGTTTGCTATCCTGCAGGACCGCCTTGCCTGTTAATTCCTCCATAATGTATAGGACCTGCGACAATGGAGCATCTGATAGTGCGATACTTTTTACCATGGCGTCTTCAGTCTGAAAGGCTTCTTCTTCTTCTTCTTCTTCGGCATACACAGATGGTATGCACAAAGCTAAAAGAACAAATATTAGTATGTGCTTTTTCATGTTTTTATCCTATTCCGTATCCAAAATTGAAATAATACAATACGCATTCAACAGTTGCCCCTGGGCAGTTATTTGTATTTCTGATATGGCAATACTACTATCCAGTGCTTCTATTTTTTTTGAAAATGTGATTATTTCAGAAAGAGGGATTCCGTCAAATGAAGCCTTGTATCGATGAATTGTCAGTTGCTCGACGTGTCCCTTCTCTGTCTCTGTAAGTGTATAATTAGCACCAGTTTTGGCTGCTATTTTTTCGATGGAAGCTACAACCTTTGGCAGGTCTTGTTTTTTATAACCTGTACCTAATTTGGCAAAGTCGCTTAAATTTTTTTCTATTTCGGCCGATTGCGAAAGCCAAACTTTTTGTTCGTCGTGTAGGGAACGTATTTGGCGTATTTTTTTGGGGAAAGATATCACCAAAGAAACCGATAAACATACAAATACCAGAGACATTAATCCTAGTAAGGCAATAAAAATTGTTTTTTGCTTTATCGATAACAATCGAAATTGTTGCAAAATGCTGACTATATCTGTTTTCACAATTGTAAATACTCTACTTCAAGATGAAAAGTTGTTCCTTTGGAGGATGAAGAAATCCTTGGGGCTGATACCGTATGTATGGAAGGTTCTTCTTTTAGATTTTCCAAAAATAGGTTTAATGTGGTAACCGAATTACAGATTCCAATGAACTTCATAACATTGGGGTTGCTCATTGTAAATTGATTAAAAAATAGTTGGGCTGGCCGAATTTTATTTATTGCATTCAACCGTTTGAAATATAAAGCCTTTCCTTCGGAAAAAATGCGAATCTCATCATACAAATTTTTACGCTCAATTATTTGGGTAATCCTAGATTCTCTTTTTTCTAATATTGAGTATCGCAATTTAATTGAAGAACGTCCCAGCATCAAAATAACCACCAGCATGAACAGAATGGATGTTACAGAAACCAGGGGAAAAATTATTTTTTTGTACCAGCTATTTAATTTTTCAACTTTTCTAGCAATGCTTTTTTCCTGCTGTTCGTGCATTTCGGCGCTCCAAAAATCCTCGGAGAAAAGGTCGAGTTTGTTGCCTTGTACTTCTAGACTGCCATCTTCACTAACATTAATGGTAGTACACTTTTCATCGGTCTTGGTTATTGTGGCTCCATTGGTACTTTCTCGGCAAAATCTTTCCGGGAGCCAATAGGTAAAAGTTTTCAGATCAGGTATTTCTGCTAGGATTCGATTTTTAGAAGCAAGAAAAATTGTTACACAACTATTGGTTTGATTTGTAAAAAAGCCAGAAAATATTTTCTCTTTGTTTACGGGGCAAATGTTTTCTATGGCCGTTTGAGCCATGCTATTAATTTCCTCCTTTTGTAGGGCTCCCTTGGGAAGTTTGATGTCATCGAAGAAAAAATACTCATCGGGGATAAGTGCCACCACAGGTTTGCTGGTGGTCTTTTCGCTAAGATCCCATACTTTGAAAAAATCACTAAGTGCATATCCCATGATAGAGATCATTGTAATAATTATAACAATCTGTCAACATTTTTCAAAAAATTTTACCCAATTAGAATTACTTCATCGGAAATATCAAAAAAGGTACGGATCGATAGAAGCTCTATGCTATGCTTTTGGCGATCCCCATGAGTAATCTTAAGGAGATATCTGGGTCAATTTATGTTAAAAAATAACTGGATTGCGATCTGATGCTGTTATTTTTACATGTTGCGATTGACTTTTCCAAAGTTCGATGTAAATAACAAGTATAAATCAAGAAAGGTTAGAAAATTTTAAAAATAAACCGTTAAAAATGATGCATGATAACATAACAATCGTTGATATCGGTAGTGGCTCCATGAAGGCTTCTGTGTTTACCTGTACCCAAGATTCGGTAGCACCCCTGGGTGGAATCTCCCGGGGATTTAGGTTGTGTTCGCAAATGGGGGCGAATATTTCCGATAGTAAGATCAAGGTTACTACGGGGTTTTTTGAAGAAGTTTTGGCTCTCGCACAGGAGTATAATTCTACAAAAATAATTGCCGTTGCCACCCAAGCTGCCAGGAAAGCAGCAAATTTTTCCAGATTGCAGCGGAAAATTTTAAAAAAAACAGGTATTAACCTCCACGTCATTAGCGGGACAGAAGAAGCCGTATTGACAGCAAAAAGTGCACGACATCTTACGGAATTGGAAAAATTTATTTCCTTCGACATTGGGTGTGGTAGCGTGGAAATAGCAGAATTCGACCAAGTTCTACAAAATGCTTGGAGCTTACCGATCAGCACACTCGACTTGGCCAAAGCACATAGTACTGAAACGGCCAAAGAAATTATAAAAAATGTATTAGACACATTACCCGTACACACTAGAAACATGGAGGGATATGAACTGATTGGTAGCGGAGGAACTCTAAAAGTCGCAAGTCTACTGATTAATGGAAAAACACGAAACTTTGTCATCCATGATGAAGTTCAAAGTTTGTTTAATACACTGAAGGATAAAACAAAAGAAGAACGCTTTGCCTATGGCGTTCCAAAAACTCGTGCGGACATTTTTCCGTTTGGATTGCTAATAATTTTACAAATTATGCAACACGTGGGGAAGGATAAAGTATTTTTGACATCCGGAAGTTTGCGTACTAGTCTAGCCCTCGAGTATTTTAGAATGATATAATGGTAGGCGATGAACAAACAATCGTAGTTTCGGACAATGACAAAGGGAAAAGAATCGATAAATTCTTGAGCGAAATTTTTCAAGGAGTTAGCCGTACGCAATTGAAAAAATCATTCGACAAAGGCTTTGTCCTCATTGGGGGGATACCTATGCCCGCGAAATATGTTTTACGTGGGCAAGAGTTGATAACACTACGACTGATTCTTCCCGATGACATCACTCTTAATCCGGTCCCCATGCCCCTGGATATACTTTTCGAAGATGAGGACATTATCGTTGTCAATAAGTCGGCTGGTATTGTAGTTCATGCGGGCAATGGGACATCAGCCCCAACCTTGGTCGAAGGAATTTTGTCACACTGTCGATTGAGTGGATCTGGAAATCCTCTACGGCCGGGGGTTGTTCATAGACTAGATAAGGATACAACTGGAGTGATAATTTTCGCTAAAACAGATAGGGCATATCTGCAGTTGATAAAAATGTTCGCAACGCGCAAAATAAAAAAAACATACCAAACGATTGTTTGTGGTACATTTACCAAGAACTTTGGAGAGATTTGTCTACCGATCCAAAGGGATAGATCCATAGGGACCAAAATGGCAGTATCGGTAAATGGCAAAGAGGCCATTAGCAGATGGCATATCCTGAAATCTTTTGGACAGCAATTTACCCATTTGCAGGTGAATATTTTGACCGGAAGAACACACCAGATTCGGGTACATATGGCAGCTGTACGCCACCCCATACTCGGAGATACAACCTATGGATATGGCAAAAACTTTTCAAAATTAGTGGTCTCACCTCGGCCGATGTTACACGCCTCGGAAGTAGTTTTTAACCACCCGTGTACCGGGAAAACAATTTCCATAAAAGCAAAATTACCACCGGACTTTATACAGATCCTCCAGTTGCTGTCGGAAAATTTTTAATCATTTTTCGTTCACCTGATTAGCTGAGTTTGAAATGGAAAATATAGAAGGTTAAAAAGATTGGGAATCTTTTACTTGCATACATATTTTTGATTTTTAGCATCCAGGAACCTATTATGAAAAATGTAAAGCTGCCTTTATTTATATTCTTATATGTCATTACTTTAGTGGCGAGTGGCTGCAACTCCATGATTAGGAACAACACCCCTAGTCAAATCCCCCAAAATGGTTCTGAGGTATACACCATTGCAATGTCCATTAATCCAAATGGAACATATCTTATTCCCAATAGTTGCTCGGCACATATTGTAATCGACGGAGAAATCCATAAAATGGATAAAAATAGTGATTTTGAGTACTCATACGATTACGCAAGATCGGCTGACCAGCATAGGGTGAACTACTACTACGAAGTTGATTATAAAAGAAAAGTTAATGGCAATGTTCGTGAGAAATCTAAACGCTCAAAGCTCTATGGTTTAACTATCGTAAACAGATATGTCGTTGGATTTGAGAGCAATCGAGGAATTCCCGGCTCGAGGGTCACACTGCTTGGGCGTGGTTTTGAAAGAGATGATTACGTAGAAATAGATGGTGTGCCATGTGAAACCACTTTTGTTTCCCCAAACTCTTTATCTTTTGTTGTACCAATATTGGGTCGCGGTAACAGACATCATGCGAAGTTGGTCAGCGATAATGGAGATATAGGGCTTGGAGTTTTTCACATCGACCGGGTATCTTTTCATAGCAACCTGTCCAATATCAACCTGGAGTCTGGAGAAAAACAAATATTTGTGATTACGATAGACTTTGACGCTCCCCAGGAAGGCATTGCAATAGATGTGACAACCAACATTCCGGATAGTATTATTATGAAAGATATTTTTATACCCGCTGGAGCGCGATCGGCCAGTGTGGTAATTCAAGGAGGATTCGCTGGATCAGGAATGCTATATCTAACGGCAGCAGGATTTGAGGAACTCAAAATTCCCGTCGAAGTAATTTCCTCGAATGAAGAAACAAATGTGACCATCGACGATGGTATTGGCGATGATTAGTTCTTGAACTTTTGAGATGATAATATCCCCCGAAGAATTAGATAAATTTCTATGTGCTAAGCATGCTCTTCCCCATGATAGGTTAGGCATGCATCCGGTAACAAGGAATGGTACCATTCTTGGTATTGTAGTACGTGCATACTTGCAAAATGCAGAAAGGTGTGCCGTCATTGATGTTGCCACCGACGAGAAATTCGACATGTCGAGGCTCAGTGATAGTGGATTTTTTGAGGTCTTTATTGAAAATCGCAGAGAAGTTTTTGCCTATCAAATTGCCATTGAAACTTACGAAGAAGATATAATCATAAAATATGACCCATACTCGTTCCTGCCGACCATAAGCTCGTTTGACTGTCATTTATTTGGACAGGGGAAACATCGTCGAATTTTTGATCGGCTAGGAGCATGCGTCCGGGCAATAAATGGAATTCCGGGGACAGCATTTGCTGTTTGGGCTCCCAATGCCAAACGTGTGTCAGTGGTTGGGGATTTTAACAACTGGGATGGCCGCTATTATCCGATGCGAATGTTGGGAGAATCTGGCGTTTGGGAACTATTCGTTCCCGGCGTTGGAAATTTTTCAAAATACAAATATGAATTGATCAATTCCCGTGATGAATTGGTATTGAAAAGCGATCCCTACGGAAGTTATTTCGAGGGGCCACCGAATAACGCCGCCATCGTTTTCGATTCTTCGAATTTTGTATGGAATGATCAGATATGGATGGGAAAACGTGCTGAAACCAAGTGGCATAACAGTCGGATGGCGATTTACGAAGTACACCTGGATTCGTGGATGCGCGTTCCGCAGGATGGCGATCGGCCACTAACATACGTAGAACTGGCAAAAAAGCTGACAAATTACGTCAAAAAAATGGGATTTACCCACGTAGAATTTATGCCGGTAACGGAATACCCATTTCTCAAATCATGGGGATATCAGGTTACGGGATATTTTGCCCCAACGCATCGCTATGGAACTCCCCTCGATTTTAAGGAACTGATTGATTATCTACATATCAATAATATCGGAGTGATCATCGATTGGGTCCCTGCGCATTTCCCAAGGGATGCGTTTGCTTTGGCTGAATTTGACGGAACACGGCTTTACGAGCACGAGGACGAACGTCGAGGATGTCACGAAGATTGGGGTACCCTTGTATTTAACTATGGGCGCCACGAGGTTCGAAATTTTCTAATTGGAAGCGTGTTAAATTGGTTTGAAAAATTCCACGTGGATGGTATCCGCGTAGATGCTGTAGCGTCCATGCTATACCTTGATTATTCCCGTAAAAGTGGCAATTGGTTGCCCAATTGCTACGGGGGAAAGGAAAATATCGAAGCCCTTGAATTTTTGCGTGAGATGAACGACGTAGTTCATGAAATGTTTCCGGGAGCCATTACCATAGCTGAGGAATCCACTTCCTTTAGTGGCGTCACAAGAAGGACAAAACATTATGGTCTTGGGTTTGATTTTAAGTGGAACATGGGATGGATGCATGACACATTGGATTATTTTTCTCAGGATCCGATCTATCGCAAGTATAGACATAACCAACTAACGTTTGCGATGCTGTACCAATATTCAGAAAATTTTATCAGTTCCATTTCGCACGACGAGGTCGTCTATGGCAAACGCTCAATGCTGTATAAAATGCCGGGAGCAACTATTTCAGAAAAAGCACGGCACCTAATGGTACTATATGCGTATATGTGGCTATGGCCCGGGAAAAAAACATTATTCATGGGGTGTGAATTCGGACAAAGCAATGAATGGCAATATGACAAAAGCTTGGATTGGCATCTATTGAAATACCCGGATCATAGGTCGATACAACGACTAGTAGCCGATTTGAACAACCTCTATGGGCGGTATGATTTCTTGGCCAAATACGACATGGATTCTAGAGGTTTTGAATGGATATCCTGCGATGATTGCGATAATTCGGTCATCGCATTTATTCGGAAAGACATTGCCGATAGCAAAATGATTGTTATTTGCAATTTTACGCCCGTTGAGCGCACTAACTACAGAATCGGTGTACCGGAAAAGTGTTTCTGGAAGGAAATTTTTAATAGCGATTGCAAAACATATGGGGGAATGAATTGCGGAAATTTTGGAGGAAAGCTAGCCGACGATTTGCCATTCCATGGAAGGCCCTACTCCCTCGAATTATATCTTCCGCCCCTGGGGGTACTTTGCTTCGTCCCTAAAAGAAATACTTATGGGAGTAAGACATCCAAAGTTTAGTCTTGGAGCAGCTCGTTGACCAATTGAACGTCGTTATAGACTATTTTTAAAAGTGTCACCGCCATAGGAATGGTGACCCCTGCTCCGCAAGAAGCAATCGCTCCTGCCGTTGCGGTAATCGCTCCTCCTATTTTGAGTGCTAGTTTTAGTTTTTCACGACCTTCCCGCCCAACTATTCGGTTTTCTAAATGGGTTAATTCTTTCATGGTAAACGGCATTCCTCTTCTATACCAATTAGGAACTGAATCGGGAAGCTGTAATTGATTTTGGTCATCGAGAACAAGTGGTGCATTTCCACCGCATAATGCATTCAATTCTTTTAAGGTATCTGCTGGTATTGACTGAAGACCGTATTTTTTTACCAGGTATTTTACTGCGTTGTAAAAATCTTCAAAATTTTCCCGTTCTATGTTTTCCTCGTCCGCATAGCATACTATTTTTTCTTTCCTTCCTAAAATTACCGGAGGCGATATAGGTTTATCGATTGTTGCTTCGGTTGCTTTATCGATTGCTTCAAGACCCAATTGACAATCATTAGTTACACTAACGGTGAACGAAAGAGCTTTTGCGACTGTGTCGAGACTATTTGGGTTTTCAGCAGTCATTGCTCTGGAAAAAGAAATCGCTGTTCGTATTGTTTGAAGTGCTGCTTTAGTAGATTTCAAGATGTGTCTTTTATTTTTCGAGCCGGGGTCATTTTGTATTTCTAATGCTAATTTACAATCGTCCATCACATTATTGGTGACCGAAATGACTTTTGCGATTACGTCGAGGCTATTTGGGTTTTCAGCAGTCACAGCTCCGGAAAGAGAAGTCACTGCTTGTATTGTCTGGAACGTTGCCATGGCAACGTTAAAGATGTGTCCTGCAATTTGCAAGACTCGGTTTTCCCATTTACCATGTTCGACGATTAAATTTTCCAATTCTTGAAGCTTATTATCATCAAAAATGGATAGTAGCATTGGTTCAGTACCCGGTGGTATGGGCTTTAGTTGTTCCAGATCATTTTCACTACGAGTTAATTCTAATTGAGGATAAGGCCCACAGGATGTCTTAAATTCAACCAGAGCTTCATTTACCAACCGGCTTCCATATTTTTTTACCAAATAATCCATCCCCGTGTGGTAATTTCTATAATTTTCTCTGGCCTCTTTGGGGAACAATGTAGTTCCGCTCACATAAAACGCCTCCAAAGGAAACATTTCAATAGAGGAAAAGGATAGATCTTTACCACCAACAAGCACTGGACGCGGAATGTCTGGCCTCAACCTTCCCTTGGAGTCTACCATATTTCTATCCCCTTCTTTGCTTATACTTTTAATTATTAGATTTTCTGCCATGTGGAGGCTATCCGCGGTGAACGGCTTTTTTAGGGATTTTTCATATCCTTCGGGAACTTGATCAGATAATGTTAATTGGCCGTCCTGACCACGGATCAACGCACTTTGCGGTATTCGTGCTTGTAAGATGAAGGTTTCAACAAGGGGGCAATAGCCATATTTCGCTAGCAAGTATTTTGCTCCATTGTAGCAATTTATAAAATTTTCCCTGGCCAATTCCTTGCGGGATCCACCTTTACTTGATAAAAATTTAGGGAAGGGCACATCGAGCCTTACGGGCCTTGAAGATAGTTGGGTACTCGAAGTTCCCGTTTCTTTTTGAAAAATGGCCTGACCTGTATCACCGACATGTATTGACGAACTACCTGATGTCCTTGTATCATTATGGATTTCTTGATTATCCTGAGAGCTTTTGATTTCCATAGAGTGAAAGCTATTGTAAATTTTACAAACCAAATGTCAAGCGATATTCAAGCGAAAATATTTCATTCTCAAAGGCCGGGCAAAAAAGAAAGACAAAAAAATTTAAGGGGATGAAGATAACATCCAGATTCTTATCTTCTTTTTTACGCCCGTTGAGCGCATTAACTACAGAATTGGTGTACCGGAAAAGTGTTTCTGGAAGGAAATTTTCAACAGCGATTGCAAAACATATGGAGGAATGAACCGCGGAAATTTTGGAGGCAAGTTGGCCGATGATTTGCCATTCCATGGAAGGACCTGCTCCCTCGAATTATATCTTCCGCCCTTGGGGGTACTCTGCTTCGTCCCTAGAAGAAATACTTATGGGAGTAAGACATCCAAAGTTTAGTCTTGGAGCAGCTCGTTGACCAATTGAATGTCACTATAGGCTATCCTCATAAGTGATATTGCTCCCGGAATGGTAAGCCATACTCCGCCAGTAACAATCGCTCCTACTGTTTTAACAATTGCTCCTGCTGTTGTGGCAATCGCTTCTGTTATTCTATATGATAGTTTTAGGTTTTCGACGCCTTCCTGTCCAGTTATTCGATTTTCTAAATGGGTCAATTGTTTCATGGTGAACGGCTTTTCTCTATGCCCATCAGGAACTGAATCGGGAAGCTGTAATTGACCTTGGTCATCAAGAACAAGTGGTGCATTTCCACCGCATAATGCATTCAACTCATTTATGATATCATGTGGTATGGAATCGAAACCGTATTTTCTTACTAGATATTTTACTGCATTGTAAAAATCTTCAAAGTTTTCCCGCTTTATGTTTTCCTCGTCCGCATAGTATACTATTTTTGCTTTACTTCGTAAAAATACCGGAGGTGATATAGTTTTATCTTTTATAGTTTCATCTGCTACTGATTTAGCAACTTTACTGAGATTTTCAAGGATCGCTTGATTATACTTAGCCGTAGCACCGATGAACGAAAAAGTTTTTTCGGCTGTGTCGAGGCTATTTGGGTTTTCAGCCTCCACCGCGTCCGAAAGAGAATAACTTGCTTGTGATGTTTGGAGAGATGTTTTGACCATTTTGATCACTTCTTTAGCCTTTTTCAAGGCGCTTTCTTCTTTTTTCGAGAGAGGGCGATCTCTTATTTCTGATATTAATTTATAATCATCAATTAAATTACCGGTGAGCGAAAGGACTTTTGTGATCATGCCGAGGAACTTTTTGTAAAGTGATAGTCCTGTATCGGACGTTGCTACGATAGCCTTAAAGGCAACTATTGTTTGGTAAAGTGATTGTACTGTATCGTACGCTGCTACGATAGCCCCAGAGGCAAGTTTCGAGACTCGATCACCTTGCCATTTACCACGTTCGATGATTAAATTTTCAAATTCTTGGAGTCTTTTTTGATCAAATTTTCTTATTAGCTGCTTTTCATTGCCCTGTATGGGTTTTAGTTGTTCCAGACCATTTTCGTCACGAGTTAATTCTAATGGAGGATATCCAGAGGATGCCTGCATTTCAGCCAGAGCTTCATTTACCAGCCGGCTTCCATATTTTTTTACCAAATAATCCATTCCCGTGTGGTAATTTCTATAATTTTCTCTGGCATTTTTGGTGCAAGGCCCAACCTCGTTCTCGTCACCGTCCACATTTGGCCAAATCTCGTTCCCGTCATCGTCCTCATCTGGCCAAATCTCGTTCTCGTCATGTAGTGCCTCAATGTCCACATCTCGACCACCCTTAAGCTCTGGACGCGGAACGTTGAGTCTCAACCTTCCCTGGGCGTCTACCATATTTCTATCCCCTTCTTTGCTTATACTTTTAATTATTAGATTTTCCGCCATGTGGAGGCTATCCGCAGTGAGCGGCTTTTCTGAGCCTTTTAAGTATTTATGTCCTTCGGGAACTTGATCAGGTAATGTTAATCGACCGTCCTTGTCGCTGATCAACACATCTTGTGGTAGACCGAGATTTGAGATGAAGGTTTTAACAAGGTGGCAATAGCCATATTTCGCTAGCAAGTATTTTGCTCCATTGTAGTGATTTACAAAATTTTCCCTGGCCAATTCCTCGCAGGATCCACCTTTACTTGATAAAAATTTAGGGAAGGGCACATCGAGCCTTACTATCCTTGAAGATAGTTGGGTACTCGAAGTTTCCGTTTCTTTTTGAAAAATGGTCCGACCTGCATCACCGACACGTATTGACGAACTACCTGATGTCCTTGTATCACTGTGGATTTCTTGATTATCCTGAGAGCTTTTGATTTCCATGATGAAAAACCATTGTAAATTTTACAAACCAAATGTCAAGCAATATATTCATAAAATTTTTTACTTACAAAAGTCGGGTAAAGAAAAAAGGATTGAAGAAGATGAAGAAAATGCATGGAACAAACAAACATGGAGTGTTCCAGAAGAAATCTGTTCCGGAAAGATTTTTGCACGAGTACGAAAAGCTTCTAAAAATGTTGTCCTGCCATCATTTTTCCTATCTTCTTTTATCCTTTTACATACGGCCTTGCCCCTAGTAAATGACGCTTTTATACCATTTCCGACTTTTATATCGTCTATATATCAGCAACAGGCAGGAGAATATCCAACAGGTGGATAGCAAATGCACAGGTATTGCAGAATTCAGCATGTTAAACGCATATAACAATGCAACGGGAAGGACAACGAAGCCCCAAAGGCATATTAGGTTGGTAATGTTCAGATATTTTGTATCGCCACCGGATATCAGCGTACCTCCAAAAATAGCACACAGGGATTCTATGGTTATATTGATAAACTGTATTTTAAAAATTATCGACAGTGTGGGATACAGGTGCGTGATATCTTCATTTATAGTGCCAAGAATGCCACAAAATAAGCGGGGAGAAATGAGCAGTGGAAACATGAAGACGAAACACAAAATCAATGTCATGATGATTAATTTTCTGAGCACCATGCCGATGGATACCAAATCTTGCTTCCCTATAAAATTAGCAGAAATTGCAGCGGTCCCTTTTGTCAAACTGTCACAAATAAAAGCAATCAATACGTAGACCGTCACGGCGATCCCGTGGATCGTTGCCAAATCCTTTGATATGTGACTCAGGGCAGCGTATACCAAATACCATGCAAGTAATTCGGCACCTCGTCCCAGTGACATTGGTAAGCCAATTTTTAAACATTTTTGAAATAGCTTTTTGTCAAATTTATAGTTTTTAGCCGTATGGAAATGCTTCCTATTTTTGGAGCTCCAGAAACTCCCTGCGAGGATTAAAATTTGTATGGCTTCGGCGATGATTGTTGCCTCCGCTGCCCCTCTGCACCCAAGGCTAGGAATAACTCCCCTAATCCCGAAAACCAACAAATAGTCCAAAATGGCGTTGATAAGATTTCCCAGAATAACGATTATTGTGATGATTTTTGTTTGCCCACGGCCGATGAAAAAACCTGTAAATGCAGCCGCTAGTCCCGGCATCCAACAAAAGTATGTAAGCAACCGTTGGTATGCTATACCATCCTCGGCATAGCATTCTGGAATCAGGTTCAAATGATCTGAAAAATATCCAATCGGAATGTAAAAAATAGCAGTAAATATTACCAAATATATCATCTGCCAAACGGGGGCAGCAATTTTATCATACTCGCCAGCCCCATTATACTGCCCGACGAAAATTTCCGTAGTTCCTGTGATTGCCATCAAAAGAAATACATAGAATCCCGCCAAATTGCCACCCAACATAGCCGCATTCATCGCATCCAAAGAGTATCGCATCAGAATAAAGCGATCTACTAGAAACATCAAATTGGATGATAAACACGACAAAATTAATGGAATTATAATCTTTAGTATGCCAGATACGGAGGTGTCTATTTGTATTTTTTTCGTAGAATTCATATAGCCGTTGTTTCTCAACCCGAGAAATTTTAACAACTAACCTTCTTTCCTATTTTTACTAGTTTCTTTGGAAAAGAAACGGGAAGTCAAGAGAATTGAGAACCGGGTGGTGTCAAATAAAGTTTTGACAAAAAAATGACCTATGCCCATAGTGGAGCTTTGCTATTCATGGGAAAATAAATGTTTGTCGATGAGGTTCATAATGTGCGGCTAAAGGCCGGTAATGGAGGTAGTGGGTGTCTAAGTTTTCGCCGAGAAAAGTTCATCCCCAAGGGGGGACCCAACGGAGGAGACGGCGGCAATGGGGGAGATGTAATCCTTGTCGGAGACGAAAACATCAACGACCTATCCGTTTATAGATTTACCCCCCATGCAAAGGCTGAAAATGGTAAGCATGGCATGGGAAGCGAAATGCATGGTAAAAATGGAAAGCATTGTTTTCTGAAGGTTCCCATGGGTACCGTCATCATCGATTCGAATACAAAAAACTTTGTCACGGAAATAGTGCAACATGGCCAAGAAACTATCATTTTGAAGGGAGGTACGGGAGGTAAAGGGAACGTAAATTTTAAATCGTCGACAAATCAAGCTCCTCGCCATACTACCCCGGGGACACCGGGGGAAGAAGGAATTTTTGATTTTATCCTAAAAACCATAGCAGATGTTGGTCTCATTGGATTTCCAAATGCTGGGAAATCCACATTGATTGGAATGCTTACCGATGCTACCCCAAAAGTTGCGAACTATCCATTTACAACACTGCATGTCCAGATTGGCGTTATGGCCGATAAAAATAGTGATGGCAAAGTAGTTATCGCCGATATCCCGGGGCTCATCGGTGGTGCCCATGAAAACCGAGGATTGGGTCTACGATTTTTGAAACACATTGAGCGGTGCTCTTCCCTATTGTTTCTGGTGGATATGGCCGGTATCGATGGTCGTTCGCCGGCCGACGATTACGCCATTTTATTGGAAGAGCTCAAATGCCATGATATGAATTTACTGGATAAAAAGCACATTGTGGTCGCCAATAAAATGGATGTGGAATCTGCCCGGGAAAATATAAAAATTTTTAAACAAACTCACAAAATTGATGTCATTGAAATATCCTGTGCGACAGGAAGTGGTATCGATAATTTGAAAAATCTATTGTTTCAAATAAGGGGTGCAAAAATTTTGTAAAAAATAGCCGTCTTATCTTGCAAAATTCTTTGGGGCCATTTATTGTCAACGGCTGTCGTAATGTTGCCCAATATTCCAGAGTGTGAATTCACAAAATCGTCCATTGTGTCATGGAAAAAAAAGTTGGCCCAATTTGACATGGGACAATATTTTGGGCGTCGTCCGTGTTCCATAGCCAAAGGTGTGTTTGCCACGCAAGCGATTAAGAGGATAGTTTTGAGAGAACACGACGCTACAATCGAGGCATATTTTAACGGAGAAGTGATAAATTTTGACATAGCATTCGACCGTGTTGGACATCTTGAGACTTCGATCGATAGGCTAAACAAACTGAAAATTACTTCCCAAATTGTAACTATCGCTGCCCTAATGGCGATCACAAAGCTTGTAGACTCGAAGAATGTAGACTATGTGGAAGATAGTCCCGTCCATTCAATGGACTTCCCTCAGGACGAAATTGCCGTGGATGATGCCATAGAAAAAGTGGATGTGCCAAAGAAGAGTAAATTTGAAAAAAATGTTTTGGTCAAGTTTAGCATATGCAGCAACGATGTTGTAATGCGTGCATTTTTAGACAACTCCGAAAAAAAACCAATTTTCATGCAGAGCAGCAGTTCCATCACGGTGATCTCAGGCAACGTTAAAAAGATGTCTCTGCTGCGTTTGCTATTTTACGCCAAAAAGGCAAAATTTGAATTCTGCGCATCAAATCGGGACTATCGTTCGAAAAATTTGAGGGATGCTGTCGATTTAATGGGCAATAAATTCAACGTCTGGGACAAATATTTTTACGTCCATTTTTCTCCAGAAATGCTGCTTCTAAAGCGAGGGGCCTTGTTTCCAAATATTTGTGCCAAAGTCCATGAAATCGACCCGGAACACATAGAGATTAAATGGATCATTGAGACCGAATATGGGTTGATTGATCCTCAGAAAATGCCTGATCTATTAAAAGCAAATGGCCGCCTAATTTTCATAGAAAAGATAGGAGCCGTTGCACTAACCGCCAACCAAATTTCTGTCATCCGACACGTATTTTGCAGCGACCACGGGACCAAATTACGCAAATACATCCTATACGTATTACTCAACCAACACCACATTCGAGTCGATACATCTGGATGCAAAATTACGCACATTGGTGTGGGTAGCGTAAAGTTTGAATTGCCTGATTTTTTGAAAAACTACCAACGGGATGGCGTCTACGCGATGCAAGCAATTTTAGATGCTGGATGTCACTGTTTACTTGCCGACGAAATGGGACTTGGGAAAACTGTCCAGGTATTGTCTTTGATTGGAGCCAATGAAAAAAACAAACATTCGCTGGTAATTTGTCCTGCAAGCGTAGTTTCCGTTTGGCAAAAGGAGATAGAAAAATTCTTTCCCGACAAGGGCTTCGCCATCGTTGACAAATATTATAATTTTTCAAACAAGCCTGATTTTCTGCTGTGCAGCTATGCCCAGATACATAAAATGAATATGGAATTGCGGAAATTATCCTTTGACTACATTGTTCTGGATGAAGCACAATATGTCAAAAATCCACGTTCCAAAACAATGTTGGCCTGTTGCAACGTCAATGGCCGATTTAGGATAGCCATCACAGGCACACCGATCGAAAATAACCTAATGGACATTTGGAGCATATTCAAGTTCCTAATGCCAGGATTTTTCTGCGGCTATAAACAGTTTCAAGAGAGCATCGGTCAGCCGGATTTCCGCCAAAATTTTCAGAAACAAATTGCAACGTTTACAATTAGACGAACAAAACAATCCGTCGCCATCGAATTACCGAAACGCAATGAGATTGAGATTACTTGCAAAATGAGTCATGCCCAGAGACTTGCCTATAATGCTATTAGGGATAATTTGCGTTCCAAGTTGACGAACTTAAATACATCCGATTCAAAAACGCGTTTGAATATTCTGACGGCTATTACCCGTTTACGGCAAGCGGCGTGCTCGCAATTTATTCTTCCGGAAGCTTTGCGCCACAATAATTCTCGGGACTCGCAAAAAATCGACATCCTGATGTTGAAACTGGAAACGATAGTAGCCGAAGGAAAAAAAGTTCTTGTGTTTAGCCAATTTTTGGAATTTTTGAAAGAAATAAAAAACAGACTTGCGGAAAGCATACCGGAAGCAAAAGTTTACTCTCTAACAGGGTTAACTTCCAATCGTAAAACACTGGTTGATTCCTTTCAAAGTATCAAAGGGAGTGCGGTCTTGCTGATTAGTTTAAAAGCCGGTGGCGTTGGCCTAACCCTTCATGCGGCAGAATATGCTTTTCTAATGGAACCATGGTGGAATCCAGCCGTTGAAGAACAGGCAATAGCGCGAATTCACAGAATTGGCCAAAAAAATATTACCACCATCTATCGTCTAATTACGGAGGAATCAATCGAAGAACGCATGCGGGCGATTCAAGCGTCTAAAAGTGAGTTATTCAATAACTTTATCAAGACCGGTGTTGACAATATCGCAATGACCAATTTTTTCCTAAAAAATCTAGAATCTTTATTGGACTGACATGGTGGCAAAGAAAACTTTTGGCCGTAAAATTCGTAATTTGATTGCTGCATTCCGTGGGTTGCCCCCGGAAGAAGGTACCTCATGTCTAAAAAAAGCTAAACCCATCGGCACATCCATAGCTACCCTATTGAAAAAGTTTAACGTGGTAAAAATAACACCTCAACAAACCATCCATCAAAACTGGCCATCCATTGTTGGGGAAGACATGGCCAAACGCTGTTATCCTGTAAAAATTTTAAATAACGACACCCTAGTCATTCACAGCTTCAACGCAACAGTTCGTTCCGAACTGCAAATTCAAAAACTAAAAATTTTAGACAACCTACACCAATTTCCCAATTGTGTACAAATTTTCGATATTCGTTTCTTTGCCCACAAATTAACCGACACAGAGTAACAAAAATACACCCCAAGAAAAAATTTTTCACCATGAGACTAAAACTTCACTAACTACCCGATTTGGTAACGGACAAATCGACTGACCTTGATGTTTTCGCCTATGGTAGCTACGGATTGGGCAATGTATGTCCCAACCGAAATTTCCTGAGCCTTTATGAATGGCTGATCCAACAAACATACTTCACCATGCCATTTGGCCAATTTTCCTGAGATAATTTTCTCCATGGCATTGGACGGTTTACCAGCACACTGTTCAGCTGCAATGGAACGTTCCTTCGCCTCGATTTCTGGAGGAATGTCGCTGGCCGAAACATAGATGGGCGACATCGCCGCAATGTGCATGCAAATGTCTTTTGCGAGTTGCTGAAATGTTTCATTCTTTGCAACAAAATCGGTTTCACAGTTAAGTTCCAGTAAGACTCCTATGCGGCCACCGCTGTGAATGTAGGATTGAATAATTCCTTCCGCGGCTTCCCTCCCTGACTTTTTAGCGGCATTTATAACACCACGCTTTTTCAGAAGAACTATCGCTTCTTCCACATCTCCTTGGGTTTCTACCAAGGCTTTCTTGCACTCCATCATACCTGCACCGGACCGTTGGCGCAGGTCATTTACCATTTTTGCACTAATTTCTACCATGTCAATCTTCCTCAATTTGCATTTTCGTTGTTAACATCCAATGTCTCCGTCAATAAATTTGTTGATATTTCGTCGACGATTTCCTTCGATATGGAAACTTCGGGAACAATCTTTATCATATCGTCCGTAGACAATAGCTTTTTCTTCGATGACCTACGCTCTCCCCTGATTGCAATACCTTCTTGAACACTTTCCAGGAACAATCCCAATATCATTCTCATCGCCTTGGCAGAATCATCGTTGCACATGATTGGGTAATCGACAAGGGTAGGATCCGAATTTGTATCGACAATGGCAAACACGGGAATACCAACTTTTTTTGCTTCCGCTACGGCAATATGTTCGTGCATTATATCGGCAATAAATAGAGCTGACGGGGGTTCTTCAATCTGCATCAATCCTTCAAAACTAGCGTGCATACGGTTCATTTTACGCCGAACGGCTGCCGCTTCCTTTTTATGCATCTTGGCCAGTTCCCCACTTTCTTCCATGGTCAAAAATTTTTTATATTTGTTTAAACTGCATTCTATGGTTTGAAAATTCGTCAGAGTACCTCCCAACCATCGGTTTGTACAAAATGGCATGTCCACGGAAGTTGCCCCTTCTTTTGTAATATCCCGGGCCTGTTTCTTAGTTCCAACGAACCAAATATCACCTCCTCCGGCAACAATATTCTTGGCCACCTCACCTGCTTTTTCTATTTGTTCACATGTCTTTACAAGATTAATAATTGTTATCCCATTACGGTGGTCAAAGATATATGGACGGGTTTTGGGGTTCCAACGCTTTTTTTGGTGCCCGAAATGAACACCTGCTTCAAATAATTCTTCCGTTGAAGTTCTCATATTTTTCTCCGTTTAGTTAGACTGCAAACCATTCGCACATCTAACCATTATTAGATACCTGATTAATTTAACCTGGACGCTGTATATAAAATCGACATTGACAAGAACTTTTTAACAATCTGGAAAAATTTATGATAATTGGCATAGAAAGCTCATGTGATGAATCAGCCGTTGCCCTATTTGATGAAAAGATTGGCGTCATTTTTGAAAAAATTTCATCCCAGGTAGAATTGCATGCCGAATACGGCGGTGTTGTCCCCGAACTCGCTTCCCGAGAACATGTTAAAAATTTCGTCCCACTGCTCAAAGATTTAAAAGATTTTGGGGTATCAAGGGCAAAATTAATTGCCGTGACCAAAGAACCGGGACTTCCGGGATGTCTAAATATTGGTCTGGCTGTGGCGAGAGCATTGGCCATTATTCTGCGTCTGCCGATTAGGGAAGTTAATCATTTGCACGGGCATCTGTTTTCCCCATTTATACCCGTCCATGCCCAAGGTCCGCAATCGTTCTTCTCTAATTTGAAGGAATATCTTCCTCACCTTGGCCTATTGGTCTCGGGAGGTAATACGGTTTTGTTCGAAATATCGAAAAATCTTACCATAGCAACGATTGCAGAGACCCAGGACGATGCGGCGGGAGAAGCCTTCGACAAGGGAGCAAGGTTGCTGGGATTGCCATATCCGGGTGGAAATTTGATCGAAAAGCTGGCAAGTTCTGGAAACTCAAAAAAATACCAATTTCCCCGTGCATTTTTGAATAAATCGGACATGAAGTTTAGTTTTTCAGGGTTAAAAACGAGTCTGAGGTATTTTTTGGAAAAGTTCGAAGGAAGTTTTGTTCCCAACATCAACGATATCTGCGCTTCGTACCAGGAAGCCATTGTGGAAACCTTGGTAACCAAGGTTTCCCATGCTCTCGAGAAACATTCCTGCAAAAGCATTGGCATAAGCGGAGGTGTTTCCAACAATAACACCCTGCGCAAAAGAATGTCAACCCTTGTAACAAAATTTAACAAAAAACTTGTCCTCCCCCTAGGCCATCACAGCTGCGATAACGCAGCAATGATTGCATTTGCGGCATACGTCGACGATAATTTTTCAGGCAGTCAATATCGATAATTTTTTGAACTTACTTTAGCCTGGCAAAACTTGGTAATCCATTTTCATAGGCACATTTAACTTCACCGGCAATCAATGGCATCGCGTATTTAAAAAATGAAACATCCAATGCCATACTTTCATAGATATACCATGATTCTGGGAATTCCTTTTTCTTATCGGAAATATTTTCAAAATCTACGCAATTTGCTTCCGCGGAATACTTATTTCCATCGGTGCGCAACAGTGTGATCATTTTGCCACTTATCCCACCGGTGATGGAAAGGTCCAGTGCTTTTTGAACGCACAGTTCAGATTCTATGACATCTACTTCCGATAGTGTCATGCAGGCTGTCAATTCCCAATCATGCAAGGAAATTAAATCTATCTGTACGTCAAAATTAGCCTTGGAAATAAATTTTATGTACTCTGCCACACCATACTGGGCAGCAGGATTTTCTTTCTTGGAATGCATCAGCTTGTCCCCGAGAACAATCACGCAATTTCCAACGTTGCGTATTGTTTGGTGAACGTTCTTCACGAATGTTCCTTCGTCAAAATTTGAAAGAATGAGCAAGTGTGGAGCATCGGCACTATCTTTGCGCAACCGAGCCAATGCTAAGCTACTAACCAGCCACTCGTCATCACATCCCTTTAATTCTAATATGGTTATCGCTCCATTCGTTTGCGTGGATTGGACACTGGTGATGACACTTTTAGTCATCACGGCCAAATGTTTGGCCATGGACCCATACCCCAAACAATGGTCTGTCAGCTGCAGCCTATTGTGGTCAGATGTGGGAATAAACATAACGCGCATCTCATACCTGCTTTCTTGAACAAATCTGCTAATTTCTTTACAGATGCCAATGGATGACTCATCGCCTATGGCAAATAGGTAACGGATGTTGTTTTTTTGAAAAACTTCTATTATTTTTACTGCTTCCGTGCTATCGCAATGGATAGATTTCAATGCTGCCCCTGGAGTCCCAATGAGATTGGCTATATTTTTTTGTTGTTGCCCGGCCAAATCGATAAACTGCTCATTCAATAATTTTGAAATACCACCAACGCATCCATAAATTTCTTCGATACAGTCAAAATTTAATGCCCTTTTGATTAATGCAGCCAAAATTACATTTGTAACTGCCGTTGGTTTCCCAATCTGTAAAATCAAAATGCTCCCACGTAATTCTTCCATAAAACTTAAATTTTTTCAAAACCTGTTGCTAAAACCGAAATAGGCAATCATTTTTTAAATTTTGCCGAGTTAAAGTCTCACAAAAGTTTAAAT
>JAITET010000020.1 GCA_031281895.1 Puniceicoccales bacterium
GAAATAGCAAAATCAGCATCTTTCAGGTCCATAGTTTCACATCGCTCAGGGGAAACGGAGGACACAACCATTGCCGACATCGCGGTGGCGACAAACGTCGGGCAAATTAAAACGGGTTCTATGAGCCGGACCGATAGAATTTGCAAATATAACCAACTGATGCGCATAGAAGAACATCTCGGCAAAGAGGCTATCTATGCCGGGAAAATCATATCATTTATTCCAAAACATTAACAATTATTCACATCTATGAGCACATCTTTAAATCCAAATTTAAGTTCAGACACACCTCAAGAGATAAGTGGTGCAACGGGTACATCTAATCCAGTAGAGGGACATCCTGTTAAACTGGGACGTCCAAAGACGGTGGCAGCACCAACAGAGCAACGAGCAAGCATGCCAGATACGAGCCTCGTTTCTCGTGCCACCACTGCTATAATTGAGAAGAGTAAATCCGTAGGATTTTTCCAGGCCCTTTGGAACTACATTTCGAACTCTTCGACCAAATCGTTGAATCAGGCGAGACTAAATGTGGCCGCAAAAGATTATTTAAAAGCTAATCCAAAGAAAATAAATAGCTTATTACGGAACATTGCTGCAAATATATTATCCCAAGATCCGCGTATTGTGCAGGCTTTCACCGTAGCACTGAAAGAGGTTGACCCGGAAAAATTCGAGGATTTTTCTGCCGCGGTAAAGGGCCCCGTAGACACAGTCCTAACGAAAGGAGCTCAGACATCATCCGACATCACGTCAAATAACATAAAATATGCCGTCGATTTGCTTGACAAACTAGGGTCAGTGATTGAATTTTCTCAACCCGCCTTTGCGTTACATTCGCTGGCACAAAAGCTTTCAACGGAGCAAATGACGCCGGATTTAATAGCGTTCTGCAAAGATTTCCCTGACCAAGCGCAGGCCCTATCCAAAAGGCAGGATTTACGGCAAATATCGTTTAAAGGAACGGATTGTGATGATGGGCTAATTCTAATGTATAATGATCAGAACTATAAATCAGAAATTTTGAACCTCATTACTCCGGAATTGTTCGAAGGCGAAGAGACCATCCGGGATGCCAAGATAAAAAGTTTTACAGCAAATTCGGCCGTAGGAGACAACTTTTTCTATAAGGATGGCGTAAATAGGGGTAACATTCCCCATATTTCTTTGCCCAATGGGGTAGAAATTTTGAGTAATTTCGGATATGCCAATAGCGAATATTGTAAAAAGATGGGAAAGCCATACGATCGGGCTGAATATTTGAAGTATATGCTCGACCAATT
The DNA here is from genome assembly GCA_031281895.1 of Puniceicoccales bacterium. Taxonomy (GTDB): domain Bacteria; phylum Verrucomicrobiota; class Verrucomicrobiia; order Opitutales; family JAIRKQ01; genus JAIRKQ01. Next base: position 1,284 of record JAITET010000020.1, read on the forward strand.
TAAGAAGGCGTACGAGAGCACGGATGAAGCTATAAGGGCATTCAAGGTTTTTGTGCAAAATTTTACGGGAACTAAGAATACTTTAGGACCAATACTAGGTAGAATATCAAGGCTAAAGGAAATAGATGGTCACCCAGTGAAACAAGGATGGTTCGCTATTTCAAATTTTGTGTTGGAGAATTGTCAATTACAATCAAGGATGCGAATGGACGAAGGTTTCAACATTGGGGTTAATATCACCTTTTGTGCGTTTGAAAAACAGAGTATCGAGAGTTTTAATGCAAAAACTAAATCCTCATTCCCCAAAGATACAATATTTGTGGTAACAATAAGTTCGCATATTCCGGCCATGATAAATGAAACTATGGATCAACGTGGGCAACAGGGCAAACAAACGACCACCTTCGAAATATTAGAGAGCAGAGGTTCAAACTAAGTTGAAATGGTAGAAATCAACGAATCGGGGTGGATATATGAGAACTAATAATCAATCAGCTGCGAATGCAACTCCTCTTCCGGAGGGAAGTAGCACAACATCTAATCCAGTTGGAGAACATCCTGTTAAACTGGGCCGTCCAAAGACGGTGGCAGCACCATCAGAGCAACGAGCAAGCATGCCAGATACGAGCCTCGTTTCTCGTGCCACCACTGCTATAATTAAGAAGAGTAAATCCGTAGGATTTTTGAGTGCTTTTTGGGACTATATTTCGAACTCTTCGTCCAAATCGTGGAACCAAGCAAGACTAAATGTGGCCGCAAAAGATTATTTAAAAGCTAATCCAAAGAAAATAAATGGCTTATCACAGAGAATTGTCGCAAATATATTATCCCAAGATCCGCGTATTGTGCAGGCTTTCGCTGTAGCTTTAAAAGAGGTTGACCAGAAAAAATTCAATAGCTTTCACGCTGCAATAAAGAACTCAATAGATGCAGTCCTAACGAAATGGAATATCACGTCGGATGAGACAAAACAGATTGTCAATTTGGTTGGCGAGCTAAACTCAATGATTGAATTTTCTCAACCCGCCCTTGCGTTACGTTCGCTGGTACAAAGGCTTCCAGCGGATCAAATAACACTGGATTTAGTAGCATTTTGCAAAGATTTTCCTGACCAAGCGCAGGCCCTAGCCGGAAGGCAGGATTTACAGCGAGAATCGTTTCAGGGAACGGATTGTAATAGTGGGCTATTGGTAGCATATGATGATAGTCGTTATAACCCAAAAATTTTGGACATAATTATTCCGGAATTGTTTGAGGGTAACGAACAAGATGACCAAATAGAAAGTTTTCTCAAAAGTCCGGCCGTAAAAAACAATATTTTCTTCGTAGATGGCATACAGAGGTGTGACATGCCGCATATTTCTTTGCCCAATGGGGTAGAAATTTTGAGTAATTTCGGAGACGCTAACAGCGAATACTGTAAAAAGATGGGAAAGCCATACAATCAGGCTAAATATTTGAAGCACATGCTCGACCAATTTAAGAAGGCATACGGGAGTATGGATGAAGCTATAAAGGCATTCAAGGTTTTTATGCAAAATTTTACTGGTTCCGGGAATACTCTTGTGGGTCTTATTGAAAAATTGATATCGGATAAAGCTGTTCTCCCCGAACTTGAGGCAGGTCTCTCCGAACTTGATTTAATCAGGAAAGCTTTTTTCATGAACACAGTATTTACATATAATAGATCACAATCAATGATGCGAATGGACGAGAGTTTCAACATTAACTTTAATGTCACCGCTTGTACATCTGGCGAAAGTATCAAAAGTATCAACTCATCGCATGCCATGAAGGAAAGTGAGTTCCTGTTCCCCGAAGATACAATATTTGGGATAACAGTAAGTTCGCATATTCCGGCCGTGAGAAATGACACCATGGATCAACGTGGGCAACAGGGCCAGCAAACAACCACCTTCGGAGTAATAGATAGCCTCGAGAATAGAGGCTCAAATCAAGATAAAGTGGTAGGAATCAACGAATCGGGGTGGATATATGAGAACTATAGTAGTTCCTGTTGACGGTGACATGGGAAATAGCTGACCATACAAGGAAGATTTAGTTTACGTGGATGAAAGTGGCATAGATCGCTGCATCTACCGCAGGCAAGCCCGATCGGAAAAAGGGAAAGAAGGTATTCGGCTGCATAGTCAGTCGGAAATTTCGACGGACTAACAGCGTCGCCGACTACGGCAACGGGAAGACAATGCTGAATTGTATTTATGATTGTACCCTCGATAGGGAGGTCTTCAATGCCTGGGTTGAGCAAGATCTTGTACCAGCACTACGGCCGGGGCAAGTGGTGGTCATGGACGACGCGGCATTCCGCAAGCAGCAGCGAACGCTAGGATGTATAGTCCCATGTTGTAATGGAGAAGAAAAAGTGATAGAATACGAAAAATAAAGGAGTCACTATGGGACAAATACTACACGGATGCGCCAAAACGACAGAGGCAGTGCGTAGAGCGATACAAGATAGTCAAGAGAGTATAAACAAGCTAGCTGAGCGATATTCAGCTAATCCGAAGACGATAGCAAAATAGAGAAAGAGAAATTACGTTCAGGATTCTCCAATGGGTCCAAAAGTTGCCAGGTCTACGGTACTTTCGAGGGAAGAAGAGGCAGCGTGCATCGCTTTTCGCAGGCACTCACTCCTTCCTTTGGACGATTGTTTGTATGCCTTGCGGGAAAGTATCCCAAATCTTACAAGATCTTCCCTTCACAGGTTGTTTCAACGCCGTGGCATTAGCAAGCGACCACAGGTTAACAATGCCTGCATACCCATGGACTAATGGTCAGGTAG
>JAITET010000030.1 GCA_031281895.1 Puniceicoccales bacterium
TATGTGGGATCATGTGAAATTTGAAATTTTAACGAAAGAAGATAATCATGAACGCAGGAAATGTGAGAAGAAATAATGGAAATGATGGAGTACCACAAGTAGCACAACAGGGACATCAGGAAAGGGTTGTACAAGTAATTAAAGAAAAAATTATAAACTTTGCATCGGAAGTAAAACGAGAAGTTACAAACGTTGTATTGGAAGCAAGAGAATCTTCATGGATATTTTTTCAAAAAGCTGTATTACTAGTGACAGTAATGAATGCATCGATCTGGATACTCCAGGCTGTGCTTAGAATGGCGTTGATCTATGGGCCGGAAGCAGTAAGTAGAATTATAATAGCAGGACTGACAACTCCGAGGATACAGGCAGTAGTATTGGTAACTGCAGCGGTAGCAACAGTGGTAGCAACAATGGTAGCAGCGCGAAAGATATGGAGAGCTATGCCTGTTGCCGAGCGTGAGGCTGTAGTGATTGTACTAACTATATTAAGTGTGGTAAAAACAATAATAAGAACGTCCATCATATAAGCGATATATTTTGCCTGCTTAGAAGTTGCATTTGTGCCATTTTCTTAGTCTTTTATCTTTTCCAGGGATTACCCTAAAAGTTTTATGTCGCTTCGGGAGAAATTTTCGTTCATGTTTCACCCTGTTTGGCAATACCATGGAAGCTTTTTAATTCAAAAACATTTCCAAACCCCGTTCCAAAGTATGAAAACGTAACGTTTTAAGGTTTTGTCAATTTTCTTAAAACCATTCTTTTTTTGTTAATTTTTAATCTCCCACATGCTATGTGTTATAACCACCTGATATTTTACGGGGAATCATGTAAAATTTGAAATTTTAACGAAAAAAGATAATTACAGGTAGAAAGTTGCAAGCAAAGGTGCCATTTTCAACGAAGATGACTATAATGGCAATAATGCCCTTACATCATTTCCTGCATTCAAAATTTTCAGCTTTTGCCTGCACAAATATGCCTTTTTCAATTACAATAACTATAAAGTTTGCCCAGAATTTTTCGATAGGGTTAAGATCTGGAGAACAGGGAGGGAGGAAAAGTAGAGTACAGCCCGCTCCTTCGATTAGTTCCCGCTTCGCTGCTGCTTGTGGAATGACGCATCGTCCATGACCACCACTTGCCTAGGCCACAGAGCAGGAACAAGAGATTGCTCCACCCAAACGTTGAAGACTTCGCTATCGGTGGTACAATCATAAATACATCCAGCAATTGTCTTCCCATTTCCGTAGGCGGCGACGCTGTTAGTCCGCCGAAATTTCCTCCCAGCCACAAAGCCGACCACCTTCTTTCCTTTTTCCGGTCGAGCTTTCTGCCGGTGAAGATGCTGATCTATGCCGCTTTTGTCCACGTATACCAGGTCTTCCTTTTTATGGGTCGCTATTGCTTTTTCATAGTTCGCACGTTTTTCCTCACTCCGCCCCCGGAAGGTCGTTGTTTTTTATGCAAATCCGCGAGAAGTAGAATCTATGAAGTTCAAGATTTCATCTAGCAAATCGGACATGGTGATTTCAGACTTAATTTTTTCAATGGCCTGTGTCTTGTTTAACCCGCTCAGATAGAAAGTTTTGAATATTTTTTTTACCTGAGAAATCTGTTGGTCGGGAAAATTATTCCTCTGCAAATTCACAACGTTTGGATACCTAACCCTCGAAGGATTACCGTCGGCCAGCATATAGGGAAGTATATCTTGTGTGGTTTTCGATAGGGCACCAACCATCGAATATTTTCCAATTCTACAAAATTGGTGTACTCCCGCACTCCACCCAATATTTGTGAAATCATGGAGAACAACATGTCCACCTAGGGCAGCTTGGCTACCCATTATCACATTATTACCCACGATGCAATCGTGGGCAACGTGGGCATAGGCAAGAAACACATTGCTGTCGCCTAAAACCGTCTCATTTTCCTCTTTTGTGGCTGTGTGTACCGTACAATATTCTCGAAATGTATTCTCGTTGCCTATTTTTAAGCCGGGGAATCCTCCCGTATATTTCAAATCCTGGGTTGGAGCTCCAATGTATGCATATGGGTAAATTTTATTATTTTCTCCCACTTGGGTTCTTCCATCTATGGTGGCGTGGTGACAAACATGCGTTCCTTTGCCCAGTGATACCATTTTCCCCACATAGGCATGGGCACCAATGCGAACATCATTGGCCAATTGTGCTCCCTCTTCAACTATTGCGGTCGAATGAATAATCGTTGTCATATCTATTCCCTAGCTCCTATGATCATAAACATCAATTGGGCCGACGAAACTATTTTGGCCCCTACCCTACACGTTGCTTCTGCAACACCTATTTTGTCCCCTCTTTGCTTGAGTAATTTGACATGTATTTCAAGTTGATCTCCCGGAGTTACTGCCTGGCGGAACTTAACTTTGTCGCAACTCATGAAATAGGCTATTTTATTTTCAAAGTTGATACCATTTAGCATTAAAACACCAGCCGCCTGTGCCATCGCTTCAAGTTGCAATACACCGGGCATAACCGGCTGCCCAGGAAAATGTCCAACGAAGTATGGTTCGTTGATTGTAACATTTTTTATGGCGCGGAGCTCATCTCTCCCTACAATTTCGGTAACTCTGTCAATCATAATGAATGGATATCTATGCGGTAACAAATTTAGGATTCTGTTAATATCGAATCCGATATTCGGGCTGATGAGAGGGCCAGCGGGAGATTT